>NZ_JBBNLS010000009.1:0-99102 GCF_040092305.1 Collinsella sp. CLA-ER-H6 | reverse complement strand
CCGGCGCGCCACGGGTCAAGATGCACTAGGCCTGGACGAAGTCCGGGCCCGCGCCTTTAGACGCGAGCCCGGGGCCCGTGGGTTATACCCTAAGAGCAAACCACCCTTTTTAAGGGTGGTTCTGATTGGCATCGTCGATGCCGTAGAGCACGATGTAGTGGCCTACGTTGGTAAACGTACCGGGGCGCACTGCGGCGATGACGGGCACACCCGAGCGAAGTGCTTGGGTAATCGATTCGCGATCGTTATAGAGCTGTGTTCCGTTGAGCCCCAGCTGCCACGCACCGCCTGTCATAAACGACCACTCGGTGGCACCGGTGGGGGCGTAGTTGCCGGCTTCGGCCAGTGCGCATATATCGACCGGCGTCTTATCGGTATGGCCGGTCTTAAAGATATAGACCATGGTGAGGCAGGTAGGACCGCAAGCGTTTTCGCGAATAGTGCCACCGGCATAGGGCAGCTCCGACCATGCGGGGTCAATTTGGTAGATGTGGGGCATGGTGCCGGCCTGCCATTGCGAGCGTGGGGTCGAGAACGCAAAGGAGTAACCGGGTGCGACGGGAGCTTTAAGCAGCTTGTCTTCGGCAGTGGGCTCAAGACCGGCTGATCCGTGGGAGATACAGGATCCCAAAAACACAAAGACGAGGCAGGCGGCGATGGAGCAAAGCGTAAGGCGTAGGCGGCGGGCCGGAAGCGCGTGGCTTGTGGCGTGTGACGCAGGGTGAGGGGCGGAATTGCCGCGATCGCGTTGAGGTCGCGAAAAGGAGCGCTTGACGTAGTAGTCGGTTTTACGGCGATCGTAGCGGCGTGGCTGCGATGTGTCGGTCTGGCGTTGGCGTGTGCTCGTACTCACGCGGTCTGACTGCTGCACGGTACGGCTTTGTTGCCGCGAAGAAGCCCCGAGCTGCTCTTGGGGGCGCTGCGGGTTGTCGTTGTCGGAGGTGATTCTGGGCGTTGGCGTGGCGCGGCCGGCAAGGCGCACGCTTTGTGGCCGTTGGTCGCCGTCATTGTATCCGTATGCCATTCGAATCACCTTGCCTCATGTGTAACTTGTTTATCCTACATAAAAAGATGCACGACACATGGGTATGTGCGCCAAAAGCCTGACAAATGGTATGAACGTTGCCGCGCCGCGCGCCTAGCGTCACGGCAACAGGTATTCAAAAGCAGACAAGATGAAAGCGTCCAAGACGAATGACGTCTCCCGCCGTTCGTCCCAAAAACGGTGCCGCTCGTTTTGCAGTTCTGCCTTCGGTCGAGCTGCGAGCGGCGCTGCTGCGCCAAGGCCGTATCTTAAAGCCATGGAATAAAAGCGCGCGGCAAAACGGACCGCGCAAGGGGTGACGCCAAGGGCGTCAAATAGGAAAGGAGGGGAACAATGGCGGACAAGAACGCAGAAGTTGCAGTCGAGGATAACGGCGGCATGAAGAAAACGCTCTCGCTCTGGAACTTCTTTACCATCGGCTTCGGTGCCATCATCGGTACCGGTTGGGTTCTGCAGGTCGGCGACTGGATGGTCGTGGGCGGCGGTCCCGTTCCCGCTATGATCGCATTCCTCTTGGGTGCAATCTTCCTCGTGCCCGTCGGAGCTGTTTTCGGTGAGCTCACGGCTGCCATCCCCATCTCGGGCGGCATCGTCGAGTATGTCGATCGTAGCTTTGGCCGTACGCTGAGCTACATCACCGGATGGCTTTTGGCCCTGGGCAACGGCATCCTGTGCCCGTGGGAGGCCATCGCCATTTCGACCCTCGTGTCCGAGATGTTCGGCAGCCTGCCCGGCCTTGAGTGGCTGCGCGCCGTCAAGCTCTACACCATACTGGGGGCCGACGTCTACCTGTTCCCGACGCTGATCGCGCTCGGCTTTGCAGTCTACGTCATCTTCCTCAACTTCCGCGGTGCCAGCTCGGCTGCCAAGCTCCAGGCCTTCCTGACCAAGGCCCTGCTCTGCGGCATGCTGCTCGCCATGGGCGTCTCGCTGTTCACCGGCTCGCCGGACAATGCCATGCCCGTGTTCTCCCAGGTCACCGGCGCTGGCGGCGGCAAGGCCGCTACCGAGAGCTCCAGCCTGTTTGCCGGCATCGTGTCGGTCCTGGTTCTGACCCCGTTCTTCTACGCTGGCTTCGACACCATTCCTCAGCAGGCTGAGGAAGCAGCTGAGGGCCTCAACTGGAACAAGTTCGGCAAGATCATCTCCCTGGCCCTGCTGGCCGCCGGCGGCTTCTACATGGTCTGCATCTACTCGTTCGGCACCATCCTCGACTGGCATGAGTTTGTTAAGAGCCCGGTTCCCGCGCTTGCCTGCCTCAAGGGCATCAACATGCTTCTGTACCTGGCTATGCTCGTCATCGCCACGCTTGGACCCATGGGCCCGATGAACTCCTTCTACGGCGCCACGAGCCGCATCATGCTCGCCATGGGCCGCAAGGGCCAGCTGCCCGAGCAGTTCGCCGAGGTCGACCCCAAGTCCGGCGCTCCCAAGCTTGCCTGCGTCGTTCTGGGCGTCATCACCGTCGTCGGTCCGTTCCTGGGCAAGAACATGCTCATCCCTCTGACCAACGTGTCGGCTCTCGCCTTCATCTTCTCCTGCGGCATGGTCGCCCTCGCTTGCCTGCGCATGCGCTTCACCGAGCCCGACCTGCCTCGTCCCTACGAGGTGCCCGGCGGCAAGTTTGGCATCGGCCTCGCTATCGCTGCCTGTGCCATCATCATCGGCCTGCTCGTGATCCCGTTCTCTCCCGCCTCCCTCAACATGGTGGAGTGGAGCATCGTGATCGGCTGGTTGGCTATTGGCCTGGCCCTCATGGCTTTCACCAATTCCCGCAAAAAGTAACGCCGAGCCGGGGCGGACCAGGTGCGCGGGACCCTCTCTTCCGCGCACCGAACCCGGCATCACTTGGGTAGCTTTGTGAGGCCGCGACCCAACACGGCCTCGCCCACATATATGGATCCATAAGGAGGAACCATGTCCACTAAGTATGCAATCGTTGGCGGCAAGCTCATCGACGGTACCGGTGCCGAGCCGGTCGAGAACTCCCTCGTTCTCGTCGACGACAACGGCAAGATCGAGTACGCCGGCGCCATGCAGGACCTTCCCGAGGGCGTTGAGGTCATCGACGCCGCCGGCAAGACCGTCCTTCCTGGCCTGATCGACACCCACCTGCACTTCTCGGGCAACTTGACCGATGATGACACCGACTGGGTCATGCAGCCGCTCCTCGAGAAGCAGGCCGTCGCCGTCAAGCAGGCCTACGATTGCCTCACCCACGGCCTCACCACCGTCTGCGAGATCGGCCGCTTTGGTATCCAGATCCGTGACTGCATCGACAAGGGCGTCTTCAAGGGCCCGCGCGTTCTGGCCACCGGCCTTGGATTCTGCCGCGTTGCCGGCCACGGCGACTCCCACCACTGCAGCCAGGAGCTCAACAAGGAATCGCACCCCTGGGGCGATCAGGTCGACGGTCCTTGGGATCTGCGCAAGGCCGTCCGTCGTCGTCTGCGCGAGAACCCCGATGCCATCAAGATCTGGGCTACCGGTGGCGGCATCTGGCGCTGGGACTCCGGCCGCGACCAGCACTACTGCTCCGAGGAGATTCAGGCCGTGGTCGAAGAGGCAAAGATGGTCGGCATCCCCGTGTGGAGCCACTGCTACAACAACCACGCCGCTGCCTACGATTCCGTTCGCTTTGGCTGCGAGCAGCTGATTCACGGCTTCGATATCGATGAGCGTACCATGGACCTCATGGCCGAGCAGGGCACCTTCTTCACCCCGACGATCGCCTTCCTGCCCACCTGGTACGCCACCTATCCGCCCGTCTACGTCCCCGAGCTGCACGACAAGTACGAGGGCACCCTGGTCGAGAAGGAGCTGCAGCGCAACTACGACTGCCTGCGCGAGGCCAAGAAGCGCGGCGTCGTCATGACGATCGGCTCCGACTCCTTCTCCTTCGTCACCCCGTACGGCACCTGCTCCATCGAGGAGATGTACGAGTTCGTCGACAAGATCGGCTTCACCCCGGTCGAGACCATCACCTGTGCCACTCTCAACGGTGCCAAGATGTGCCACATCGAGGACGAGACCGGTTCCATCGAGGCCGGCAAGTGCGCCGACCTGCTGGTCGTCAACGGTGACGTCGCCGCCGACATCCACGTGCTCAACACCGACAACATGGACGTCATCATGAAGGACGGCTGGATTGTCGAGGCCGGCACCTTCGGCGAGGCAAACAAGTACAGCGCCTAAGCTACCGTTCATCGATGGCTTGATGTAAAACACAGTATTTGATTGCATAATGCAATGGAGAGGGTCGCTTGCGGCCCTCTTTATTGCTATGGGGTGCGTCAGTAAGAAGGAGATGACGGTGGATCTCAATAGGCTGATTCTGGGCAAGAGCTACAACTCTACCAAGGTCTTTCGTACCGCTCAGCATGTGGTTCAAGCCATCTTGCTCGGTATTGTCGTTCCGCTGCTTATCCTGCTGCTCATCTGGGATCTAACCGATAATCCCAATCCCGTTCCGGCCGTTGTCGTCATTGCCGGCTTGGTCATGCTGTGCTTCTTCTTCTCGTACGTCTTTGTCGTTCCCGACGACCTCACATCGAGCGCAACCGACCGCACGCTCGCCATCGCTTCAAAAATATTCGCCTACACGTCGCGCGGCCTTACGCCCGAAGCTGCCCTGGGCGCCTCTAAGATCATCCTGTCCGAAACTATCGCCTCTGCCATCTGCTTTACCGACGGCAAGCAGGTGTTGGCAAGCTGGGGCGAGGACTCGGCAAAATGCCCCGCGGGCACCCCGGTGGTACTGCGGACTACGCTCAACGTGATCAACAGCGGTGAGCAAAGCGTGTTCTCGCGCGATGCCTCGACCGAGACGGGTGGCTACTTTCCGCGCCTGCGCGCCGGTATTGTCGCACCGCTTACCGTGCGCGGGCATTGCGTGGGCACGCTCGAGCTGTATTATCCCCGTCTGAGCAGCATCGATATGCGCCAGACGGCGCTTGCCTCGGGCTTTGCCGACCTCATTTCCACGCAGCTTGCGAGCTTTGAGCTTGAGCGCCAGGACGAGCTTACGGCCCGCGTGGAGCTGCGTGCCTTGCAATCGCAGGTCGATCCTCATTTTCTGTTTAACACCATCAGCACCATCGTGTCGCTCGTTCGAACCGAGCCCGACAAGGCCAGGTCGCTGCTGATCGACTTCTCCAACTACTATCGTCAGACGCTTTCTGATTCCGATACGCTCACCACGCTCGAGCACGAGGTGGAACAGGGCACTCGCTATATCAACCTTATGCAGGCTCGTTATGGCGACGGCCGTCTGCGCGTCTCGGTCGATATCGACTTTGAGGTGCGCGATTGCATGGTGCCGCCGTTTATCTTGCAGCCGTTGCTCGAAAACTGCATCAAGCACGCGCAGCGCGAGACCGAGCCGCTTTCTATTCATGTTAGGGCTTTCGGGACCGATGACGGTTTGGAGATCATCGTCGAGGACGACGGCATCGGTATGAGCGAAGAAGTCTGCGCGCATCTGTTTGAGCAGCATCGCCTGGAGGAGCCCGAGAGCATTACCGCCGACGGCTCCGTCAAGCGAGGTTGCGGCCTGGCGCTCTTCAACGTGCTTCAGCGCATCCATTTCTTTTACGGAGAAGATTCCGGCATGCGCGTGAAGTCCCAGGAGGGCGTGGGAACGCAGGTCATCGTCGAGCTGAACGGCGAGCCGCATGAGCCCGCGCCGTTGACGGCGTAGCACGCGGTTGGATTGAGAGAAAAAGAGGGGAAGCACATATGTCCGAAGGCTGGAACATCTTGGTGGTTGATGACGAACCTCCCATTAGGGCCGAGCTACGCTATCTGTTGGAAAAGGATACGCGTGTGGGCCAGATTGCCGAGGCGGGCAATGTCACCGAAGCCGTGGAGTCGATTCTGTCGAACAAGCCCGACGTGCTGTTTTTAGACATTACCATGCCCGGTCGCTCGGGAATTGAGCTTGCCGAGACGCTGCAGAACCTAAAGACGCCGCCGGTGGTTGTGTTTGTGACGGCGTTTGCCGAGTATGCGGCCGATGCCTATAACCTCGATGCCGTCGATTATGTCGTCAAGCCGGTCGAGGACGCACGCCTGTCAAAGGCACTCGACAAGATCGAGGCAGCCTTGGGTGTCCGTCGTGTTATCCACGCTCCGCGCCAGCCTTTGCGTCTGACGGTGGACCGCGGGGGCAAAAAGGTGTTCATTCCCGCCGCAGACGTCTGCTACTTTGAGGCGCGTGCCGATTTTTGCAACGCCGTCTGCGCCGAGGGAACATACCTGATCAATGAGTCGATTTCCTCGCTCGAGCGGCGCCTGGCCTCCGAGGGCTTTATCCGTGTCCACCGCAGCTATCTGGTCAATTTGGAAGACGTGCACAATGTCGAGATCGGTTCCACGGGTCTTATGGAGCTCAGGCTCGATCGCGTAACCTCGACGGTGCCCGTGTCCCGCCGTCGCGCTGCCGAGGTTAAAGCACACTTGGGGCTTGCGTAGACGGTCTGCGTGCCGTCGTTTACCATCGCAGGTTTGGCATGGGCGCGCGGTGGGCATAATGGGTGGCATCGAATGAAATCGAAAGGATCATTATGCCCGCGCTTATCACCCATCATCTGTTTGGCGAGGAAAGCATCGACCGTCTTCCGCAGGGCGTCATCACGTCCGATGAAGAGCGCATTGCCTTTATCTTGGGCAACCAAGGCCCCGACCCGTTTTTCTTTCACATTCTGACACCGCGTGTTTCCGACTGCACGCTGCTGGCGCAGGTCATGCATCGGTCGCGCATGTCTCGCCAGTTCGCGTGCCTGCGCGACGGCGTGTCGCATCTGCCGCCGCGCGACGCCAGCTTGGGTCGCGCCTTTGCGCTGGGCCTGCTGTCTCATTATGTGCTCGACCGCAACGCCCATCCTTTTGTCTATGAGCAGCAGTTTGGCATCGTGGAGTCCGATTCAGAGCTTGAGGATTCGAGCAGTCAGGTCCATGCCGTGATCGAGAGCGACCTGGATGTACTGATGCTGCAGCTTAAACGCGATGGCGCTACGGTCGACGATTACCCGCCGGCGGGCGAGATCGTCACCACCGATCGCATCAATCGCGTGGCCGGCGTGCTGATGAGCTATGTTGCCGGACGCGTGTACGGCATTGACATTCCGGCGGGGGAGTACGGTGCTGCCGTTGCCAATATGCAGCGACTTTACCGCGCGATTGAGCCGGCCGGCTCCGCAAAGACGCGCGCGATCTCGCTGGTTGAGGGCTTGGTGCACGACTACTCGCTGCTCGACGGCCTTGCCCATCGCGTGACGACGGAGCTGCCCGAGCGCACCGGTAACCTGGGCCATCTGACATGGAAGAATCCCTTTACCGACGAGGTCTCGAACGAGAGTTTCCCCGAGGTCTTTGATCGCGCGCTGGTCGATTACGAGTGCACGGTCGCACGTTTTATCGAGACCGGTGACATGGATGCCGTGACCAGTCACGTCAACTACAGCGGTCGCGTGCTCGAAGCCGATGAGGAGTTCGACCGCGAGGAATAGGGCCCGTGCGTGCCCCTTTGCCGAATCCTTACCGGCGGTTCTGGACAATTGGGGTACGATGAACTAACTGCATATCGGGCGAATACGAAGGGTCCCTGTCCATGAAATACACCAAGCTCGAGCGTAACTGGGTTATGTATGATGTGGGCAATTCGGCCCTTGTGCTGCTCAATACCTCGGTGGTGCCCATTTACTTTAACGCCATCAATACCGGCGCTTCCTCGGCCGACCTGGTGGTCGCTTGGGGCAATGCGCAGACGATCGCCTCGCTGGTCATCGCCATGCTCATGCCCATTCTGGGCGCGCTTGCCGACTACGCCGGCAACAAGATCAAGTTCTTCTTGGGCTTCTTCCTCACGGGCCTGGTGCTTTGCCTGGCGCAGGCTATCCCAATGTCCGCCATGGCATTTTTGACCGTGTACGTGCTGTGCACCATCGGCCTTAACTCTTCTATGACGTTCTACGACGCCATGCTGCCCGACATTACCACCGACGAGCGCATGGACGCCGTGTCCAGCTCGGGCTATGCCTGGGGCTACATCGGTTCCACCGTGCCGTTCGTCATCTGCCTGGCGCTCATCATGGGTGGCCCCGCTCTTGGCGTCCCTACCATGCTGGCAACGCGTCTGTCGTTTATCATCACTGGTGCCTGGTGGCTCATCTTTACCCTGCCGCTCATTCGCACCTATAAGCAAAAGTACGGTCGCGAGCGCGGTCCCGAGGACACTATCGGCCACATCGTGGGCGGTGTGTTCTCCGAGGTCGGACACACCATGCGCGAGATCGCCCACAACAAGACCGTGCTGGTCTACATGATCGCGTTCTTCTTCTATATCGATGGCGTCCACACGGTCATTTCCATGGCCACCAGTTACGGATCGGCCTTGGGCATCGATTCGACGCAGCTAGTGCTGGCGCTGCTCGTTACGCAGTTCGTGGCCTTTCCGTCCGCCATCATCTACGGCAAGCTCGCCGGACGCGTAGGCACGCTCAACATGATCCTGGTGGCGGTCGCCGCCTACATGGGCATTGTGCTGTTCGCCGCGTTCTTCCTAAAGACCGCCTTTGAATTCTGGGTGCTTGCCATTATGGTCGGCCTGTTCCAGGGCGGCGTGCAGGCGCTTAGCCGTAGCTACTTTGGTCGCATTATCCCCAAGGAAAAGTCCAACGAGTACTACGGCTTCTTTGACATCTTCGGTCGCTATGCAAGCGTCATGGGCACTTTCCTAGTGTCGGTCGTCACCTCGCTGACCGGCAACCCGTCGCTGGGCGTCCTTTCCATTGGCGTGCTGCTGATCGTTGGCTTTATGCTGCTGGTCCGCCTGTCCCGCATGACTCGGGCGGCAGAGCATGCCGCATAGGAGCGAGCGGCTATTGTGCCTGTCCACGGTACTCTTTTGGGGTTATCCGCAATAAACATTGCGACTTGCGAGCAATGATTTGCCCAAGTGGGTATGATGGAATCAGCTAGGTCGCGGGGCGTCGCCTGTGTTTGGCGGCGTCCCGTTTTTGTGTTGCAGGGAGGGTAAGGCATGAACGCCACAGTCGTGATTCCAACGTATTGGGCGGGCGATGACGCTTGCGCAAACGCCCCTGGCACCTATGACCATTCGACGCGACTCAACGCCGACAATCCCGAACTCGACCGCTGCCTGGCCTCGCTTGAGCAGGTACGTGACATCCCGCGCATCATCCTTTTGGTGGTCTGTCCCGTTTCTGCCACAGCCGATGTGTCGCTGCACGTGCGCGAGATTGTCGACGCGCATCCCACGCTCAAGGTCACCGTTGTCACCAACACCCAGGCCTCGCGCATTGCAGACCGGGTTGCTCAGATCGCGCCCAAGGGTTCGGGCGAGTGCGTGAGCCTGCGAGGCTACGGTGCCATCCGCAACATGGGGCTAGCCTGTGCCGCTGTGCTGGGGCATGACGCGGTTATCTTTTTGGATGACGATGAGACTGTCATCGACGCCGACTTTATGAAGCGCGCGACCTATGCGTTGGGGCAGCAGACGCGTCAGGGCTTGCCGATCTTGGTCAAGAGCGGTTATTTCTACGATCGCGACGGCTCGCCGCTGGCTCCCACGGACAAGGCGGGCATCTGCCATCGTTGGTGGACCAAGCGCATCGAGTTCAACCGTTGGATGAAAAAGGCGCTCTCGGGCACCCGCATCTCGCGCTCCAACTACGTGTGCGGCGGCCTGATGGCCCTGCACGCCCGCGCCTTTACGCGTGTGGCCTTTGACCCGTTTATCACCCGCGGCGAGGACTTGGATTACCTCTTTAACATGCGCATGTTTGGCTACGACGTGTGGTTCGATAACGAGTGGACCGTGCGCCATCTGCCTCCGGAGTCCGAAAAGCGCTCACCGCGCTTTATGCAGGATGTATACCGTTGGTACTACGAACGGGCCAAGTTGACATTCGCCGCGCATCAAAAGGAGCTCATTCCCGTTACGGCGGCATCACTCATGCCCTACCCGGGCCCGTGGATTTCGCGCGAGCTCGACGACCGCGTGCGCAAGACCGCTATGGTCCGCAGCGTGTTTACCCGCGAGCACGAGGGCTACCTGCGCATCTGGCGCCATGGTATCGGCGAGGCAAAGGCCTATGCGCGCCAAAACGCTGCAAGCTATCTGCGTTTCCAGAGCTTTTGGCCCAAGATCATGGACGGGCTTTGGCGTGACGCACAACTGATCAGTATCCTGGAGGGGGCCGAATGATCGACCGCCGCGCCCAGCGCGATAGTTCAATATCAATCTTTCGCATCATTGCCGTTGCCTGCGCCATTTGCGTGCTGGTGTACTTTATTTTTGCCTTGGTGACCGGTATCGAGCCGATCGCCACGGTGATTGCCTGCGCGCTGCTGTGCATCTTTCTGTGCATCTTTATCTTTTTGACGCTCAATCCCGATTCGGTGCGCTCCCAGTACACCGAGGAGACGCTCTCGGTGGCCTCGGCCATGCTCGAGGACATTAAGGGCGGTCTGACGCAGGAGTCGGCGCGTTTGGTGTGCCGGCGCATTTTGCCCGAGACGCGCGCCATGACGGTGGCCATCACCGACGAGGGCAACGTGTTGGCCTGCGCGGGCGAGTTTGAGGAAAAACTACTGCCAGATTCTCCCATCCACACGCTTGCCACACGCTACGTTATCGAACATGGCATCGTACAGTCGTTCAACCGTATGGTGGATGTCGTGGGCTCGGATGGCTCGCACAACCAAGTCCCCGCCGGCATTATCGCCCCCATCAAGGTGGGCGATCGTACCGTCGGCACGCTCAAGTTCTACTACAAGACCCCGCGCGCCGTCGACCGTACCCAGTACGCGCTTGCCTCGGGCTTTGCCGAGATCTTGTCCACGCAGCTCGCCATCCACGAGCTCGAGGTGCAAAAGGAACTCACAGCGCGCGCTGAGGTGCGTGCGCTGCAAGCGCAGATTAACCCGCACTTCCTGTTCAACACGCTGAACACCATTGCATCGTTTACGCGCACCGACCCGCTGCGGGCCCGCGAGCTGCTTCGTGAGTTCTCATCGTTCTATCGTGCCACGCTCGACAACTCGGGGTCGCTTATTCCGGTCTCGCGCGAGGTCGCACAGACCAAGCGCTACCTTACCTTTGAGAAGGCCCGCTTTGGCGAGGACCGCGTGCTTGCGACGTTCGATGTGTCTGAGGACGTGGAAGATACGCTGGTGCCGGCGTTCGTGATCCAGCCGATTGTCGAGAACGCCGTACGTCATGGTATGGGCGATGACGACGCCCTGAGGATCGACGTGACCGTTCACCAAGACGGCGAGGATGCAATCTTGATTGCCGTGGCCGATAATGGCGTGGGCATGGATGAGGGTACCGCCGCCAGACTGTTTGACGAGCGCTCTGCCCGTCCCGACGCCAGCTCTCCCCAGGGTGGCGGCGCCGGTGTGGCCATGCACAATATTTCGGAGCGCATCCATCGCTTTTATGGGCCGCACTCCTATACGCGTGTCGAATCGGCGCCGGGCAAGGGCACCAAAGTGCTCCTTCATCTTGATTTGTCAGAGAGCATCTTTGACATTCAAGAGTAAAATAAAAGGCTACGGGCTCAACGTCATGCGGCGGATGCCCGGCGTAGTTAGTTGACGAAAGGTTTTATCCCTATGCTGCGTGCGATGATTGTGGATGATGAGGCGCCGGCTCGCTCGGAGCTTCGCTTCCTGCTCGAGCAAACGGGCAAGATCGGCACGATCACGGAGGCGTCGAGCGTCCGCTCCGCCATCGAGATGCTTATGGAAAGTCGCGTGGATGTCGTGTTTCTCGATATCTCGATGCCCGGTGCCTCGGGCCTGCAACTTGCCGAGGCGCTGCATAAGCTCAAAAATCCGCCGGCGATCGTGTTTGTGACTGCGTATAGTGACCATGCGGTCGAGGCATTCGACGTGGATGCCGTCGATTATCTGATGAAGCCGGTCGAGGAAGCTCGCTTGGATCGCGCGATCGAGAAGGTCATGCAACGCACCAAGCCGGTTACGGACAGCAAGGTGACCATCGAGCGTATCCCGGTGGAAAAGGGCGGCCGCAAGGTGCTCATTCCCGTGGACGACATTCGCTTTATCATGGCCAAGGACGATTACTCCTGCATCTATACCGTCGATGATCGCTTTTTGTCGACGACCTCGCTGGCGCAGTTTGAGGCCAAGCTCTGCGATTTTGGCTTCTTCCGTGTTCACCGCCGCTATATCGTCAACTTGGCGTGCGTCACGGATGTCGAGACGGTGCCCTCGGGTGCCATCCAGCTGGGCATTACGGGCGTCGACGAACGCGTGCCGGTTTCGCGCCGCCGCGTCGTGCCGCTTAAGAAGGCCCTGAGTCTCTAGCACACTGGCCCCGCAGCCCTGTAGACCCATCGTCTGCGGAGCCGTGGGGCCTTTTTTGTATGTATCTGCCGAATCGTTTTTTGCGGAAGGGATCCCATGAACAGTGCAAGCGCCAAGCGTATCGACATCATCTCGGACACCCACGGCTATTTATCGCCTGCGCTCTTGGATGAGCTTGAGGGCGCGGATCTGATTATCCATGCCGGCGACCTCACGTCAGAGATGGACTACGAGCACCTATGCGCCATCGCCCCCGTTCGGGCCGTACTGGGCAACAACGATTACTACCGCGACTACGGCCCCGATGTAGACCGTCTTGCGCTCTTTACCTACGAAGGCCTCAAATTCGCCGTAGCCCACTACCGCGAAGACCTTCCGGTGGGATCCGTAGACGTAGCCATCAACGGCCATACCCACGTAACCAAAGAAGCCCAAGTGGGCCGTTGCTTAGTCCTCAACCCGGGCAGTGCCAGCTACCCCAGAGGCACCCGAGGCCCCACCATGGCCAGAATGCTAGTAAAAGACGGCAAGATCCTAAGCACTAAATTTATTGACCTAGAGTAACCACAACAAAAGCGGGGGATGCAGATGCGTCTCCCGTTTCCATTTGAGCCAAAGGCAGAGCTTCAACAAAAACAATCAGACCAACCCCGCCGAGGAGCACGCGGGCTAGCCGCGCAGCGGCGCACGCCCGCAAAACTGGTTGAATAATGTGACGGCAGGGAGGGCTTCCGGGGCTGAGGGCGGGGGTTAAGTTTGTCGCGAGTTCCGCACGCAAAGGAAAGCACTTAATGTGCTTTCCGTCTTGCGCAGGACTGTAGAGCAGCAAACTTAACCCCCGCCCTCAGCCCCGGAAGCCCTCCCGGATGGCCCCAAAAAATTTTTCAAAAAAGTTGTTGCGCGCCGGACAGACTTCTGTGTATACTAATCCCCGCAGCGCACGCGAGCGGAAACAAACGCGAACGTCTGCCTGGGGAGTTAGCTCAGTTTGGTTAGAGCGCCGGCCTGTCACGTCGGAGGTCGCGGGTTCGAGCCCCGTACTTCCCGCCAACGCAATTAAAGCCACGTCTTCGGACGTGGCTTTTTGCGTTTGATGCACTTTGTTTCGATAGAACGATCGCCCTGGTGCATCTTCGCCCAGAATCCTCGCGCCTTCGGGAACGCAAGTAAAATCTAATAAGTATATCTGTCTGAACAACAGCTTTGTTGCGCAACACCTGTTCAACGAGACAGGGGGTTAGGTTATACTAAATTGCACTGTGCGCCGCATCTGATGCATTTCGCTCCAAGCGCGGCACTCAGTGGATATCCGATTTACCATTTGGATGTCCTGGCGGTCATTTAGCGTCTCGACACAAGCTCGGCCCCGGAACTCGTTCGAGCTGTTCGTATTCCTTGAAAGGGGAAAAATGGACATATCGAGGAAGACTGATTACGCCCTTCGTATGCTGGCGATGCTTGCCGAGGATCCGGAGCGTTTGCTTTCTGTTCGCACCGCTGCCGAAGAGGTCAATGTCCCGTATTCGTTTGCCCGCTCGATTCAGCACGGTTTGGTCCAGGCCGGTATTGTGGAGAGCCTGCGTGGCGTCCACGGCGGCATGCGTCTCAAGGTCAGTCCGGACGACGTCACTATCCGCCAGGTCGTCGAGGCCGTTCAGGGTCCTATGGTTATGAACGATTGCACCGCGCCCGATGGTGACTGTGCGCGCATGGGCGCGTGCTGCTATCATCCCCTGTGGGCCGGAGCTCAGGCGTTGATGCGCGACTACCTCGATTCCGTTTCGCTCGGCGACATCGTCGCTCACCGCCAGTTCCCGGCCGTCGATCCCAAGTTCGCCGACCGCGAAGCGTTTCCCGAGTACGCCACCTGCGCGTGCGCTTACCGGGAGGAATAGCGCCGCATAAGGAGCATAGCCATGATTCAGGACCCCTTTCGTTCGATGATTCGTTCGGAAGGGGTCCTGCGTTATCGCGACCTTCCGTGGCGCCGCACACGCGATCCGTACATCATTTGGCTTTCTGAGGTCATGCTGCAGCAAACACAGGTGCCGCGTGTGGAGGCGCGCATGCCGGTGTGGCTCGATCGTTTTCCGACTGTGCAGGCGCTTGCCCAGGCCGCGCCTTCCGATGTTTTGGACGCTTGGCAGGGCATGGGCTACAACCGACGCGCTCTGGCGCTTCACGGGGCCGCTCAGCGCGTTGTAGAGGACTGGGACGGGGAGTTTCCGCGTGAGACGCGTGACTTGGTCGCTCTGCCTGGTATTGGCCCGGCAACGGCGCAGGGTATCCGTTCGTTTGCGTTTGATCTTCCGGGCGTGTATTTGGAGACCAATGTGCGCACGGTCTTTTTGCATCATTTCTTTCCCGATGTGCCGGCCGTTCCCGATCGCGAACTGGTGCCGCTGATCCAAGCTGCCTGTCCGGCGGTCCCCGGTGCGGCGGCGGACGAGATCGCGCCCTTTGCCGCGCCTCAAGACGATGCCGACACGCCGCGCGCGTGGTATTACGCATTGCTGGATTACGGCGCGTATCTTAAAAAGACACTGCCCAATCCGTCCAGGCGGTCGGCGGGCTATAGTCGTCAGTCCAAGTTTGAGGGCTCGCGCCGCCAAAAGCGCGCGCATATCGTGCGTATGTTGTTGGCAGCGCGCGATGGGCAGCCGGCGGGGATTACGCTTGCTGATGCCGTGGTGGGCGTTAACGAGATGGAAGCGGCAGCCGGTCGCGGGCCGGTCGAGTGCGACTTGATCGCGGGCATTCTAGCTGACCTGGAGCGCGAGGGCTTTTGCCGAGCCGAGGACGATCGTTGGTTGAGTGTGTAGCCCGCTCAAATCTGAAGAACGGGATTGTAAGGTTTAAATTCGCGGCTTGAGGGCATCCTAAAGACAAGGTCGCTCAAAGCCTATGGGCGGCACGTGTTGAAGGGAAGTACACCTATGGATTTTGAGAATTCCCAAACCAAGAAGAACCTCGAGACCGCTTTTGCCGGTGAGTCCCAGGCACACACCAAGTATCGCTACTACGCATCTAAGGCCAAGAAGGATGGCTACGTTCAGATTTCGAATATCTTTGCCGAGACGGCGGGCAACGAGTCCGAGCACGCCAAGCTGTGGTTTAAGTATCTGCACGACGGCGCCGTTCCGGGCACTCTGGACAACCTGCGCGACGCCGCCGCGGGCGAGAACTACGAGTGGACCACGATGTACGACGAGTTCGCCAAGACCGCCGAGGAGGAGGGCTTTGCCGAGATCGCCGAGAAGTTCCGTGGTGTCGCCGCCGTCGAGAAGGCCCACGAGGAGCGCTACAACAAACTCGTCGAGCGCATCGAGTCGGGCGAGGTGTTTGAGCGTGAGGGCGTGAAGGTATGGAAGTGCCTGAACTGCGGGCACCTGCACGTTGGTGCCGAGGCGCCTGAGGTGTGCCCGGTGTGTAACCACCCCAAGGCGTACTTTGAGGAGCAGGTGGTGAACTACTAGCGCGTGGCGCTGACTGCTGCGGAGCGCAGGGCGGGGAAATACCTTTCCCTCTCGCTCACGGCTCCGCAGGGTCGCGCGAGGCAAAGGTATTTCCCCGCCCTGCGCTCCGGCGTTGGGTCGTCGCGTGCTCGTTACTGAAAAGCTGATAAGAAGTTTGTGTGCCGCCCCGATAGGGGCGGCACGTTTTTGTATGGGGGCTGGTTGGGATGGCACCGTTCATGGGTGGGGTACACTGGGTAGCGACTTTTAGTTTATCTACTACCTGATGGGGTGTTTTTTATGGGTAAGAAGTCTCGGGCTCGGGTTGCTGCGGCGGGAACTCGCAAGGATCCTGGTCGTCGGGTTGCCGAGGGTAAAAAGGCCGATCGTGCTGAGAAGGACAAGAAAGTCGGCGCGCATGCTCATCCTGAGTGGGCGCCCCATTTGAATTCGGCTAGTGAGGATTTGACTGCCAAGTTGTTTACTCTGGTCGAGGTAATTTTGGGCGTGGTGCCCCTTGTGGTTATCGGTTTATTCTTGGCTTCGAAGGGCGCCACGAGTGTCGATAAACTCACCGAGGTCTTTTCGCAGGAGCCCTCGATGGTGGTCACGTTTATTTCTGCGTGCTTGCAGCCGTTTGTGGCGTACATGCTGTATATGGTCTATCGCAAATACTGCGAGGGTGATGCGGGCTTTGCCGCCGGCAACCTGATCGGCCTCTTGTGCTCCGAGATTTTGCTGCTCAATATTCCCGGCGTCATCGGCATGGGCATCTTGCTGTGGCGTGTCTGGCGCAACGTTGCCCCGCACTTCGAGAGCTGGTTGTTTGAACGCCGTGCAATGGGCGTGCTGGCAGACATCGCGGGCTCGCTCGTGATTCTAGCCTTGGCGTTTATGTGCGCCACCGCCGCCCGAGGTCTCGCGGGCATGTAAGCTGCCTTTACCGACTGCGGAGCACTGGGCGGGGAGACACCTTTCCCTCTCGCTCACGGCTTCGCAGAGTCGCACGAGGCAAAGGTTTCCCCGCCCTGCGCTCCGGCGTTGAGTCGTCGCATGCTCGTTACAGAAAAGCTGATAATAAGTTTGTGTGCCGCTCCTTTGGGGCGGCACTTTTTGTGTGGGGTCCCGGTCTCCACAATTTCCGTCAAGCTTTTGGTTAGATTTTGGTCAGTTGGCGTAAGGGTGGAAGGCCAAAAGATTGCTGGCGAAAAAAGCTCAGAGAAAGTGCTGGTAGGGGAGTTGTTGAGCTTTTCGACAGCTTTTGAGCAAAAGAAACTTTGTGGCTATTGCCGGCGATTGCGTTGTCGCGGTCATGGCGGTGCGGGATGCTGGGCGTAAGCGTCGAATGCTCCGATTTTGGAGGCCAGCATGGATTTGTTTCTTGAGACTCCGCAGCAACAAGCTGAGCGCATGTTGCGCCAGCAGCAACGACTTATGGAGATGCAAATGCAAGGGGTAGCCGCCCAGCCCCCTGCGCAAAACGTTACGCCCGCGGTTTCGCCTGCGGGCGGATTGGCGCCAGAGAACTATTCCGTACAACAAGATTCATATGCGCAGGAGCTTGCGTTCGACAAACGCCGCACGCGTCGCCGCCGCGTGGGCCAGCGCCTGCGCACATTGGCGATGATCGTGCTCATTCCGCTAGGACTTGCGGCGATTTTCTTGGTCTCGTATGCGCTCACCTGCATCCTCAACGGCGCTTCGCCCGGCGAAGTGCTCCAACATCTGTCAGCCCTCGGCCAGCGCCTAGGCGATGTCATAACAACCATTCGCGCCAGCTGGGAGAGCTAGCGCTTTAATGCCTGTGCGCCAAAATCCATTTGTCCGATTGCCGTGGGGCGCTCTGCGTGTATGGCGGGGTAAGATTGATCTCGGTATTGATTGGTGCTCGATTGGGTTTGTTGGGCGGAGTTTATGTCTGCTATTGATATTGTGCTTGTTGTGATCGCTTTGGTGGCGGTGGGGGCTGCTGTGGCTTGCGCCCTCCAGCTCAAGAGCCTGCGTGCCGAGTTGCGGGAGCGTGGCGACAGTAGCGCGGAAACGCTGGCAGCACTCGAGCGGGCCAACAACGCGCTCGATGCCCTGAACGCCGCGCTGGCCGAAACCCGCCGCACGGCCAATGCCATCGCGCAGCAGCAGACGACCGATGCGGCCGTGGAGCAGCAACGTTACCTGGCCATCGCACGCGAGTTCTCGCAAGCTGGTGACCGGATGGATGACCTGCGCCGCGAGACGGCCCAACAGCTCGGCGCCAATCGCGAGGGCATCGAGCAACGCCTGGACAAGGTGCGCGAGACGGTTGATGCTCAGCTGGGCGCCATCCGCAAAGACAACAACGTGCAGCTCGATCAGATGCGCGCGACGGTGGACGAGAAGCTCTCTCGCACGCTCAACGACCGATTGTCGGCATCGTTTAAGCAGGTGAGCGACCAGCTCGAGGCCGTGTACAAGGGCCTGGGCGATATGCAATCTATCGCCACCGGCGTGGGTGATCTTAAGCGCGTGCTGGGCAACGTGAAGGCGCGCGGTATTTTGGGCGAGGTGCAGCTGGGTGCAATTCTGGCGGACATCCTTATGCCCGACCAGTATCTGGAAAACGTCGCCACCAGGCCCGGCGCCTCGGAGCGTGTTGAGTTTGCCGTCAAGCTGCCGGTGGACGAGGACGACCCCGTGCTGCTGCCGATTGACTCCAAGTTTCCGGGCGACGCGTACGAGCACCTGCTCGACGCGCAGGAGTCGGGTGACGCGGAGGCCGTTGCCGCAGCGCGCAAGACGCTCGATATGATGGTGAAGCGCGAGGCTAAAGACATCTGCGAAAAGTACCTGAGTGTGCCGGCAACGACCAACTTTGGCATCATGTTCGTGCCGTTTGAGGGACTGTACGCCGAAGTCGTCAGCCGCCCCGGGCTTATCGAGACCCTGGGCCGCGACTATCACGTCAACGTAGCCGGTCCCAGCACCATGGCCGCCATTCTCAATAGCCTGCAGATGAGCTACCAGACGTTTAGGCTGCAAAAACGTACCGACGACGTACTGCGCGTGCTCTCCGCCGTCAAGGCCGAGCTGCCGCGCTATCAGGCGGCGCTGCGCCGCGCCCAGCAGCAGATCGAGACCGCGGGCAAAACGGTCGAGGGCATCATTACCACGCGCACCAACGTTATGGAGCGCAAGCTCAAGGACATCGACGCACTGGAAGACGCCGATCAAGCCGATGAGATCTTGGGACTCACGCCCGCGGGCCTTCCCACAGACCAAGAAGACGAGGACTAATTGCAACAAGACGGTGGGGCGCCGGCGTAAACACGGGCGCCCCACCGCTTTTCGCATCGCGCATGCCTGAAGCGCGCTTCGGTGTGCAACAATGGCGTTTCGCCCTATCAGACGCGAAAGGAAGTCCATGTCTCAGAGAAGCACCAGCCCGCTCAGCCGCTCCACCGTGCGCCGCACGCTGCAGCGGTTTTGGGGTGTCACGCGCACGCAGCCGCTGATTGTCTTTCTCTCGGTGTTCTCGTCGGCGGGCTACATCTTTTTGCTGACGTTTGCCAATACCTATGTGATGGCCCTCATTGTCGACCGCGTTCAAGCCGGTCCCGTGGCGGGTGACCAGGTGTTTGAGGTCTTTGGCCACTATATCCTGGCGCTCGTACTCGTTAACCTGGTGGGTCAGATCCTCTCCAAGCTGCAGGACTACACCGTCTACAAGCTCGAGATTGCAGGCAACTATCACCTGGCGCGTCTATGCTTCGACACGCTCTCCAATCAATCCATGACATTCCATACCAGCCGCTTTGGCGGATCGCTTGTGAGCCAGACGAGCCGTTTTATGAGCGGCTATACGGGGCTGGTCGACGTGACGGTGTATTCGCTCATCCCCACCATCACCTCGGTCATCTGCACCGTGGCCGCACTCGCCCCGGTGGTGCCGACGTTTACCGTGATCCTGGTGTGCATCATGGTCGTCTACATTGCGTTTGTCTGGCTTATGTACAAGCGCATCATGCCGCTTTCGGCCGCGACGTCCGCCGCGCAGAACAAGCTCTCGGGCGTGCTCTCCGACGCGGTCACGAACATCTTGGCCGTCAAGACCTGCGGGCGCGAGGACTTTGAACGCGATCTGTTCGACGCCGCCGATCGTGCCGCGCGCGACGCCGAGACGGTCTCGATGCACGCCATGATGCAGCGCAACTTTACGACCTCGGGCCTTATCGTCATCACCATGGCCGTGGTGAGTGTGTTCGTGGCGGGCGGCAACGCGTGGTTTGGCATTTCGGCCGGCTCGCTCGTCATGATCTTTACCTACACCTATAACCTCACCATGCGCCTGAACTACGTAAGCTCCATGATGCAGCGCATTAACCGCGCGCTGGGCGATGCGGCCGAGATGACGCGCGTGCTGGACGAGCCACGTTTGGTGGCAGATGACCCGGACGCCCTTGAGCTCAAAGTGACCGAGGGCGCGATTGATTTTGAGCACCTGAGCTTTGCGTACCGTGACGCTGCGGCGGGCGAGAGCGTGTTCGATGACCTGACACTTCATGTGGCGGCGGGCCAGCGCGTGGGCCTGGTGGGCAAATCGGGCTCGGGTAAGACGACGCTCACCAAGCTGCTGCTGCGCCTAGACGATGTTCAGGGCGGCCGCGTGCTCGTGGATGGTCAGGACGTCTCGCGCTGCACGCAGCAGAGCCTGCGCCGCCAGGTTGCCTACGTGCCGCAGGAGGCGCTGCTGTTCCACCGCTCCATTCGCGAAAACATTGCCTACGGTCGTCCCGACGCCACTGATGAGCAGATTCGCGAGGCCGCGCGCCTGGCCAACGCCCTGGAGTTTATCGACCGCTTGCCTCGTGGCTTTGACACCATGGTGGGCGAGCGCGGCGTCAAGCTCTCGGGCGGCCAGCGTCAGCGCGTGGCCATCGCCCGTGCCATCCTAACCGACGCGCCGATTCTGGTGCTCGACGAGGCGACCTCTGCCCTCGACAGCGAGTCCGAGGCGCTGGTGCAGGAGGCGCTCGAAAACCTGATGCGTGGACGTACCTCCATTGTGGTGGCGCACCGCCTGTCTACCGTGGCGACGCTCGACCGCATTGTGGTGCTGGCCGATGGCGAGATTGTCGAGGACGGCACGCATGCGCGGCTCGTCGAGGCGGGTGGCGAGTACGCGAGCCTGTGGAGCCGTCAGACCGGCGCATTCTTGGAGGCGTAAGCGACTCGGACGTGGGACAATTGTGCCCATAAGTTTATTGTGCCGTTGAGCCGAGGAGTCGTTATGTCACGCGAAACCAATGCCGCCAAGCGCGAGCGCGCCGTTGAGGTGTGTGAGCGTCTCAACCGTCGCTATGGCCCGGTCGAGTGCTTTTTGGACCACGAGAATCCCTTCCGCCTGCTGATCGCGGTGCTGCTCTCGGCGCAAACGACCGATGCACAGGTCAACAAGGTGACGCCGCGGCTGTTTGCCCAGTGGCCCACGCCCGAGGCCATGGCGGGGGCGAGCGTGGCCGATGTGGCCGATACCATTAAGTCGCTCGGCTTTTATAAGAGCAAGGCCAAGCACGCCGTGGAGGCCGCGCAGATGATCGTTGCCGATTACGGCGGCGAGGTGCCGGCCGACATGAAGGAACTCGTGAAGCTGCCGGGTGTGGGGCGCAAAACGGCGAACATCGTGCTCAACGTGGGGTATGGCATCGTGGAGGGCATTGCGGTGGACACGCACGTCAACCGCATTGCGCACCGCCTGATGCTGAGTCCCAAGACACATGCCAAGGAGCCGCTCAAGACCGAGCAGGATCTGCTCAAGATTTTGCCGCACGAGTATTGGGAGTCGGTCAACCATCAGTGGATCACCTTCGGTCGCGAGATCTGCGACGCCCGCAAACCCAAGTGTGACGAGTGTCCGCTGGCAGATTTGTGCCCCAGCGTGCGCGTAGCGGGGTAGGGCGGAACGCATCTTCGTCTGGCGTTTTTTGCGGGGCTGGGTTTGCTCTTGAGCCGGAGTCCTCTCCATGCGCTACCATGACAGGCAATGTATTTGACGTACGACCCGCCGAGCTTGCCCCGGCGGGCTTTTGGCGTTGCGATGCCGGAGGAACAGCATGCTCATTCACCGTATAGCCGCGCAGCTTTACACTGCCGAGGCGCTGCAGACCATCGAGGCCGGACTCGATGCCGGCGAGGACGTGACGCTGGCCGTGTCGCAGTCGGGTCGCACGCTTATGGCGGCCGCCCAGTTTGCGCGCCGTCCGCGCCCGACGGTCTACATTGTGAGCGGCGAGGATGCGGCCGATCGCGCCGCGCGCAGCCTTGCCGCCTACGTGGGTCTGGCACACGTGTGCCGTTTTCCCGAGCGCAAGGACTATCCGTGGCGCGAGCAGGCGCCCGACGATGCTGTGGTTGCCCAGCGCTGCGAGGCCCTGGGACGCATCGTTCGCGGTGACAACTGCATCATGGTCGCCTCGGCCCGCGCGTTGCTGCGTTGCGTGCCGCCAGTCGAGAGCCGCTACTGGGAGTCCACGACCTTCGCGGTGGGCGAGGAGATTCCTTTTGACGAGGTGCCGCAGCGCCTGGTGGGCATGGGCTACACCAATGCCGGCGCCGCCGACGCGCCTGGTCTGTTCCGCGTGCACGGCGACACCGTCGAGGTGTTCCCCGCGCAGGAAAAAGCGCCCGTGCGCATCGAGTTCTTCGGCGACGAGATCGATCGCATCCGTCGCATGGTGAGCTCAACGGGGCAGACCATCGGCAACGAGGACAGCATCGAGATCTTCCCCTGCCGTGAGCTGGCGCTTACCGACGAGGCCGTCCACAACATGCATGTGGCGCTTTATCGCGCCAGCCAGGACGACAGCAAACTGGCAGCGCTGCTCGAGATGGTGGATGCGCGTATCGTCACGCCCGAGCTCGACCGCTTTTTGCCGGTGATGTACGGCCAGACCGTGAGCCCGCTGGCGCACGTGAGCGGCAAGGCGCTCGTGGTGCTGTCCGAGCCGCGCTCGCTGTTCGACGATTGCCTGCGTGCCTACGAGGATATCGAGGCCCGTGCCGGCGAGGCGGGGGTCGACCGACTGGATGGCCTGTATGTACGTGCCCAGCAGCTCGATTTTGGTGCTCAGCAGCGCCTGAACTACGTAAGCCTCATCCGTGCCGGCGGTGCGGTTACGGCCGAGCTCAAGATTGAGCAGCCGGCCATCGCGGGTTCGGACAATCGCTTTATGACGCGCATTCAGGAAGTCGTGGGCAAGCGTTACGCCTGCGTGTTTGCCATTCCCGACCGCGGTGCGCGCGAGTCGATGGAGCTCACCTTTGGCGACGAGGGCATTACCTTTGAGGAATCGCTGACCGCGGCGCCCGAAAACGCCGGCGTCATTGGCGAGCGCGTGCGCGTGGCGGCGGCAGATTCTGCCGACCGTGCTGCCCGTCAGGATGCCCATGCTGCAATTCGCGAGCGCAAGGCCGATGCGCTCAACGCCCGCTCGCTCGAGGCAGGTGCCGCCCAGGCAGCCGCCGGCGCCGCCGTGCCTACTATCTCGCGCGGACGCGTGACCTTTGTCGATGCCGCTCTGCCGCAGGGCGTGGTGGTGCCCGATGCCAACCTGGCCGTGTTCTCGATTGCCGACCTCAACGCCCGCATGGACGCCAACCGCGCGCGCAGCCGCCGCAAGGTGGACATTACGCAGATCACATTCCCGTTTAAGCCGGGCGACTACGTGGTGCACGCCACTCACGGCATCGCACTCTTTAGCGAGATCGCGCGCCAAGAAGTGGGCGGCAAGGAGCGCGACTACTTTTTGCTGGAATATGCCGACGGCGACAAGCTCTACGTGCCGCTCGAGCAGGTCGACCGCATCACGCGATACGTCGGTCCCGACGGTGACAAGCCGCGCCTGACCAGGCTCAATACCGCCGACTGGACGCGTGCCACCAACAAGGCACGCAAGAACGCCAAAAAGCTGGCGTTTGACCTGGTCGATCTGTATACGCGCCGCTCGTCGATTACCGGTATCGCCTGCCCGCCCGACACGCCCGAGCAGATCGAGATGGAGCAGAGCTTCCCTTACGACGAGACGCGCGACCAGCTGGAGGCCATCGCCGACATTAAGGCCGACATGGAGGCGCCCAAGCCCATGGACCGCCTGCTGTGCGGCGACGTGGGCTTTGGCAAGACCGAGGTCGCTCTGCGCGCGGCGTTTAAGTGCGTTGACTCCGGCCGCCAGGTCATGGTGCTCTGCCCCACGACCATTCTGGCCCAGCAGCACTACGAGACGTTCTTTGAGCGCTTTGCTCCGTTTGGCCTTGAGGTCGAGGTGCTCAGCCGCTTCCGCACGCCGGCGCAGCAAAAGCGCGCACTCAAGGCGTTCGCCGAGGGCACGATTGACGTGCTTATCGGCACGCACCGCCTGCTTTCGGCCGATGTGAACCCCAAGAACCTGGGCCTGGTGATCATTGACGAGGAACAACGCTTTGGCGTGCAGCACAAGGAGCAGCTCAAGAACCTGCGCGAGCAGATTGACGTGCTCACGCTTTCGGCCACGCCTATCCCGCGTACCATGCAGATGGCTACGAGCGGCGTGCGCGATATGAGCCTGATCACCACGCCGCCGACCGGGCGTCGTCCCGTGATCGTGCACGTGGGGGAGTACGACCCCGATGTGGTGAGCGCGGCGATTCGCCTGGAGGTGGGCCGCGGCGGCCAGGTGTACTACGTGTCCAACCGCGTTAAGACCATCGATGACGCCGTGGCGCGCGTGCATGAGGCCGCGCCCGAGGCGCGCGTGGGCGTGGCACACGGCAAGATGAGCCCGCGCGAGGTCGAGGACGTGATGATTGAGTTCGCGACCAAAAAGATCGATGTGCTCATCGCCACGACCATCGTGGAGAGCGGCATCGACAACGCAACGGCCAACACGCTGATCATCGAGGACTCGCAGCGCCTTGGCCTGGCGCAGCTCTACCAGCTCAAGGGCCGTGTGGGCCGCTCTGCTACGCAGGCCTACGCGTACTTTATGTTCCCCGGCGAGCTGCCGCTCACCGAGGAGGCAACGGCGCGCCTGACCGCACTTTCCGAGTTCCAGGACCTGGGCAGCGGCATGCGCATCGCCATGCGCGACCTAGAGATCCGTGGCGCCGGTTCGCTTATGGGAGCCGAGCAGCACGGCAACCTGTCGAGCGTGGGCTTTGATCTGTTTACGCAGATGCTGGGCCAGGCCGTGGCTGAGGCGCGCGGCGATGACGACGCCGGCGTGGAGGCGGCGAGCGTGGGTATTAACCTGCCGGCCGACTACTTCTTGTCCGAGGAGTACCTGCCGGCGGTGGACCAGCGCGTGCTCGTGTACCGTAAGCTCGCAGCGGCCGAGGACCTGGAGAGCATTGACGAGGTGCAGGAAGAGACCGAGGCCGCGCATGGTGAGCTGCCGTTGGCGGGACTCAACCTGTTCAATCGCGCGCGCATCCGCATTCGCGGCGAGCGCCTGGGGCTCGAGAGCGTCACGCTCAGCGGCGGTCGCATCACGTTTTTGGGCGTCGACGTGCCCAAGAAGGTGGCCTTTGAGCTTAAGACCCGCTATGGCGCGGTGAACTTCCCCAAGAGCCGCAAGTTGTCGGTGCCCTACAAGGCGGGCGCCGGCGCGGGCAGCGGCCTGGGTCGCGGTCTCGACGCCAACGACGGCACCGGCCCGGTGGCGGCGGCGCTCATGCTGCTGCAGCAGTTGGGTGCCAGCGACGACGACTAACGGGTCGACGCTGCAAACGCCCCATTTGGGCAATCTGACCCTCACTCGTCGGTCGCGTACGCAAGTACGCTTCCCTCCTCCTTCGGGCCACCTTGCCACAAATGGAACGTTTTCGCTCACTTATGCTCAACCTGTAAGGGTATTTATGGGACAAAGCTATCTTTGCCCCACCACGTTGCGGGTCGACCCTTCGCCCCATCGAAAGGAAAGCATGTTCGGATACATCTATAAGAAAGATGTCGCCATTATCGCGGTTGTCCTGTGCCTTAGTCTGGGCGTGGGCAGTTTCTTCGATTATCAGATCTCGAGCGCGCTGTTCAACATCGGCAGCATGTACGGTCGCTTTATCGAGGCGGCCGGCGAGCTACCGTTCGAACTGACGGCGAGCATCGCGGGCGTTATGCTCGTGCGCGCGGTGCGTCCCGATTCCAGAGGGAGCAAATGGCTCGCCGTGCTCGGCATCCTTGTCAACGTTGGCCTGGCCGGCTACGAGATTATCGGATCGCTGCGTGTCGGCGGCAAGCTCATCGCGGTTCAGTTGGTGCTGACGTTTGTGCTGGTCATCGTCGCCAACCTTATCGTCTATCGCCTCACGCGCACGACCGAGCCCGACGAGCTCACACGCTGGGCGTTGATGGTGCTGGCCGTGTGGATCGCCCAGGCCATCATCCTCAACGCGATCGTCAAGCCGTTGTGGTCGCGCCCGCGCATGCGCGTGATCGAGGTCACGCCGGGGCTCAATTTTCAGCCGTGGTGGGTAATCGGCAATCCCGACAAGTGGGCCTATATCGCGGCCGGCGTGATCAAGGACGGGTTCAAGTCGTTTGCGAGCGGACACACGGCGCACGCGGCTATTGGCCTTATGCTCGCCGGGCTTCCCACGGTGGCCTTTAAGGAAAAGCCGTCGCGCCGTCGCGTGGTCTTTTGGACGGCGGCTGTGGTCGCGGCGCTCGTCGCCTTTGGCCGCATCGTGATCGGTGCGCACTTTTTGAGTGACGTGAGCTGCGGTTTTGCCCTGGTGCTGGCGCTTGAATGCCTTGCCGCGCGCATTGCCTATCCCAACGGCGTACAATAGCCCCGTTTGAATCATCTGGCCGATACCCGGTAAGAGAGGATTGCCATGCTCGCGTTCAACAACGATTATTCCCACGGCGCACACCCGGCGGTGTTGCAGGCGCTTGTCGACACCAATATGGAGCCGCAGCCCGGCTATGGTACCGATGCGCACACCGAGCGTGCCAAGCAGCTCATCCGCGAGGCCTGTCAGGCCCCCGATGCCGACGTGTTTTTTCTGGTGGGCGGCACGCAGGCCAACGCGACGGTGATCGACATGCTGCTTGCGCCCTACGAGGGCGTCGTTGCCGCCGAGACCGGCCATGTCGCCTGTCACGAGGCGGGCGCCATCGAGTTTGGCGGCCACAAGGTGCTCACCATCCCCGGCTACGAGGGCAAGATGCACGCCGAGGACCTCGAGAACTATATCCAGGTGTTCTACGAAAACGAGAGCTACGAGCACACGGTGTTCCCGGGCGCCGTGTACGTGAGTCTATCGACCGAGTACGGCACGCTGTACTCCAAGGCCGAGCTCGCGGCGATTCACGCGGTGTGCCAGAAGCGCGAGATTCCGCTGTTTGTGGACGGTGCTCGCCTGGCCTATGCGCTGGCGGCCGATGAGTGCGACATTACCCTGCCCGAGCTGGCGCAGCTGTGTGACGTGTTCTACATCGGCGGCACCAAGTGCGGTGCGCTCTGCGGCGAGGCTGTGGTGTTCTGCGGCATGCACGCCCCGGCGCATCCCATTCCGCGTATTAAGCAGCACGGCGCGCTGTTGGCCAAGGGCCGCCTGACGGGCGTGCAGTTTGAGGCGCTCTTTACTGACGGCCTGTATTTTGAGATTGGCCGTCAGGCGATCGAAACCGCTCAGGCGCTTCGTCGCGTGCTGCACGAGCGCGGCTACCAGTTCTTCTTGGAGACGCCCACAAACCAGCAGTTCGTGATTCTGCCCAACGAGGACATGGCCCGCATTCGCGAGCATGCGGCGATCGAGTACTGGGAAAAGTACGACGATACCCACACGGTGGTGCGCTTTTGCACCAGCTGGGCCACGACGCAGGAGGACATCGACGCGCTGGCGGCTGTCCTGTAAGTTGACATGATGACGGGGGCCGCCTTGCGCTTGGGTTTGGCGCAAGGCGGCCTTTGTTTTTGAGGGAGAAGGGTTGTATGACCGAGATGTCCGAGCCGACGATTCGTCTGGCGACGCCCGATGATGCGCCGGCGTTGCTTGCCATCTATGAGCCGTATGTGCGCCAGACGGCGATTACCTGCGAATACGAGGTGCCGAGCGTTGAGGAGTTCGCCGGGCGCATCGAGCGTACACTCAAGCGCTATCCGTATCTGGTGATGGAGCTGGACGGGCGTCCGGTAGGCTATGCCTATGTGAGCCCGCTCAACAGCCGCGAGGCATACGACTGGTCGGTCGAGACGTCGATCTACCTGGCGCGCGACGTGCGCCACGGCGGGCTGGGTCGCAAGCTGCACGACGCGCTCAAGCAATGCCTGGTCGCGATGGGCATCACCAACATGTGCGCCCTCATCGCCGTGCCGCACGACAAGGACGACGAGTACCTGACGCACAACAGCCAGGATTTCCATGCCCATATGGGATATCGCCTGGTGGGTGCCTTTGACCGCTGCGCCCAAAAGTTCGGCCGTTGGTACGACATGTGCTGGATGGAGCTGGTCCTGGCCGAGCGCACACCCAACCAACCCAAACCAACCTGGTTCCCCGACCTCCCCAAACCTACCATTTAGGGACAGGTTTATTTTGGCAGGTTAGCCGATGGGCTCGGTGTATTTGGCGCGGTCGGTGCGTTGGATGCGCTTGGAGACGTGGAGCGGGCGGCCGTCGGTGTCGTAGACGTAGTCGGTGATCAGGATCAGCGCCTGCCCACGCTCGACGTTGAGCAAAAACGCCTCGTTTTGCGAGGCATAGCACACCTCAAAGGTCTTATGTCCCTGTGCCGGTGCGCGATGGAATTCTTGGCGCAGCGTGGCGTAGAGCGAACCGTTGATATCGCGATCGATGAGCGTCTCGAAGCTTGGCGGCAGGTAGGTGGTCTCCAGGCACAGCGGCACGTCGTCCAGGTAGCGCAGGCGGACAAGTTTGACGAGCTTGCTGCCCACGGCGGCGTCAAAGAACTTAGCTATGCTGCCGGCCGCCTTGGCAAAGCCCGAGTCCACGGTGCGCGTGGTGGGCTTCATGCCCTGACCTTCGACCTGCTTGGTATAGCTCGAAAACACCAGGTTGTTCTCGTGGAGCGCGGGCGTGTCGGCCACAAAGGCGCCACGCCCGCGCTCGGTGCGCACCAGGCCCTCATCAACGAGAACCTTAAGGGCGTGGCGCACGGTGCTGCGCGACAGCCCCGATTCGTCCATGAGCTCCATCTCGGACGGCAGCTTGTCTCCGCGTGCGTAGATGCCGGCGGCGATGCGGTCGCGAAGCGTACCCGCCAAACGCTCGTATTGGCTCAGTTTCTTTTTAGATGAAGCGTTCATGCGATCAGCCTATATCTAACTTGTATGCTTATCTAAGCAAGCATGTATTCAACACAACAATAAAACAGCTGGTATCGAGCTACCGAAAACCTTACCAGCAAAATTTCTAAGATAAATATAGCATACAACTAGTCGACATAACCAAAACATGTATGTAACTTGTATGCCATCGAGAGCATCAAACGAGAAGAAAGGCTGATGCACGATGACTACTCAGGAACAGGTTAAGGATGTCGTCTCCCAGGTTTTGGCTGACAAGGCAGACAAGGGCGGCATCAAGCGCGTCGTGTGGATTGGCGCTGGCGGATCCAACGGCGGCAACTATCCTGCCCAGTACTTTATGGAGCACGAGGCCACGCAGGTCGTGAGCTCCAGCTACACCAGCAACGAGTTCGTGCACGCAACCCCTGCCTACGTTAACGAGAACACCATGGCCGTCGTCGTGTCCATGCGCGGCACCAAGGAGACTATCGTCGCCGCCCAGGTCGCCAAGGACCACGGCGCCAGCACCATCGCCATCTATGTTGACGAGTCCGGCCTCACCGAGGTCTGCGACTACAAGATCCAGTATGACAGCCTGGCCGTCGACGAGTCCTGCATGGGCCGTACCAACTCCGCCGTCGTGACCATGATCGCCATGGAGCTCACGCAGCAGACCGAGGGCTATGCCGAGTACGAGACCGCTATGGCCGCTTTCGACTTGATCGACCCCATCTATCGCAAGGCCGTCGAGTACACTCGTCCGCTTGCTGCCAAGTGGGCCGAGCAGAACGCCGACAAGCCCTGCATCAACGTGATGGCTCAGGGCCCGCTCTTTGGTGCCGCCTACGTCTTTAGCATCTGCAACGTGCAGGAGATGCTGCAGATCGACTCCTGCACCATCAACACCTGCGACTTCTTCCACGGTCCCTTCGAGATCCTGGACAAGCGCACCTCGCTGTTCCAGCTCATCAGCGTCGGCCGCAGTCGCTGCAACGACGAGCGCGGCATCCGTTTCGTCAACCAGTACGGTGGCGAGCGCGTCTATCAGCTCGACGCCAAGGAGCTTGGCCTCAACGACATCAAGGACAGCGTGAGCGAGTACTTCAACCACTTGATCTTTGCGCCGATCCTCAACAACGTGTATATGCGCGCGCTCTCTGCCGTCACCCACAAGGACTACATGACGCGCCGCTACATGTGGAAGCTGGATTATTAGTTACGGCGTTTTACCAAACGCCGTAACGGCTCGACGCTGCAAACCCACCTGAGCGGCAATCTGCCTTTCAGCTTCAGCGGCATGACCAGAAGGTCAATGCCGCTTCGCTTCAAGGCACCTTGCTCGCTCAGGTGGGTTTTCGCTGGCGTTGCCAAAGCATCGGCGTCGCCTTGGCCCAGATGCGGCACTTGGAGACGTTCGGCACTTGGGGACAGTCCTAGTCATTGGGGACAGGTTACTTTGCACCAAGTTGGCGCATATGAACCTGACCCCTTTGCACCAATGGGTTGTAGCGGTAGAGCAGATTTTTCCGCTCGCCGATTTGTGTCTTGAAAAATGTATATAACGACTATAACGTAGTGTGAAACATATTGGAAACAATACCGAGGAGGCTGCGTTGAAGAAAAGCAATCTGGGCTATGTGCTGGTGCTGATCGCCGCGCTTATGTGGGGCAGCATCGGAATCTTTGTAAACGGCATCTCGGCCATGGGCGTTTCGTCTCAGAGCATGGCGGCCTTTCGCCTGTTGTCGGGTGCCGTCTTAATGGCTCCGGTCTTGGCGTTCATGGGTTGCCAGGGAGGCGATCGTGAGGGAAAAGCATCGGGTCCCCTGGCACTGTTCAAGGCAAGTCCTAAAGAGCTTGTTCCCTGTGCGCTTCTTGGCATTATCGGCCTCGCCACCGCTAACACGCTTTATTACGAGTGCATGGGCGAGGTGGGCATGTCCACGGCCTCGGTGCTGCTCTACACCTCGCCGGTGTTTGGCGTCATGCTCGGCCGCGTGCTTTATCGCGAGGATGTGACTCCCAACAAGCTCGTTGCCATCGCTTTTAATATCGGTGGCTGTGTACTTGCAGTGACCAATGGCGACCTTTCCGGTTTCCATTTTTCGGTTTGGGGCGTCACGTCGGGCGTGATCGCGGGCTTTTGTGGCGCGTCGCTCGCGGTGTTTAGCCGGATAGCAACCAAGACGGTCCACCCGCTGGCTGTCACGTTTTGGGGCCTTGTTTTTGGCGGTGCGGTTATGGCGGCTATCGCGGCTCCGTGGCCAGATGTCGCCGCGGCAATGTCGCCACAGCTGCTGCTGCTGTTCTTTGGTTTTGGACTCATCCCTACAGCCGTGGCCTATGTCTTATATATGCAGGGTCTGTCCATGGGGCTCGAGACGTCGAAAGTTCCCGTCGTAATGTCATTCGAGACGGTCGTCACCGTACTGGTGGGCATTGGTGTCTACGCCGAGCCCGCCGGCGCGATTAAAGTCCTGGGCATCGTGCTGGTGCTCGCGTCCATCCTGATTATGAACACCGACTTCTCCAAGCTGCGCAACAGTGTGTTTGTCGGTCATGTCATTGAGAGCATGACCTTTAAGCCCAACGCGTGGTGGACCGAAAAATCTCAGGACATGGATCTGTTTAAGGAACGCACCGGCATTGCGCTGGAACCCACCGTACAGGAAAGCCCCTGGTACTTCGTGCGATAGGGGATTGCGCGCAGGGTCTGACCTGGGGTTATCCAGCTAGCGCCGGCCTACCTAGCCAAACGTTTCGAGTACGTTAAACCCGTCAACGGTCGATTTTCACCCGCGAACGGTCTTTATACTAATTAGCAATATAAGCAACGTATAAGACGTTATAATGACCATAACGAAAAGGAGGAGGCAAGATGAATCAGATCATTCTCGCATCTCATGGCGGCCTGGCCGCAGGCGCCAAAGACACGCTCGAGATGGTTCTCGGCGACGTGTCGAACGTCCACGTCGTGTCGCTTGCTCGCGACGACAAGGAGCCCATCACCAACAAGGTGGACGCCATGATCGCCACGTTCAACGCGGACGACACCGTCTATGTGCTGACCGATATGCTCGGCAGCTCGGTCAACAACAGCATGGTCGAGCTTTCCAAGAACGGCACGAAGTTCACGGTTGTCAGCGGTTTCAACATTCCGCTGGCACTGACGCTCGCTATGAGCCCCGTCCCCGTCAAGGGCGCCGAGCTCGCGGCCCTCATCAACGAGGCCCGCACCGGTCTGACCAACCCCAACGCACCGGTCGAGGCTGCCGCGGCTCCCGCCAAGAAGGCTAAGGCGCCCCGTCACAGCTCCGGTCCCGCCAAGATCGTCCTCGCACGTCTTGACTACCGTCTGCTGCACGGCCAGGTCGTCTTTACCTGGACCACCAAGGTTCAGGCCGAGCGCATCATCGTCGTCGACAACGCTGCCGCCAACGATGACATCAAGAAGGGTGCTCTTAAGCTGGCCAAGCCCCAGGGCGTGCGCCTGAACGTCTTCACCGTCGAGCGTGCCCTCGCCAAGATGGACAAGCTCAACACCCTCGGCGAGCGCGTTATGTTCGTCTTTGGCAACACTGCCGAGATGCTGCAGTTCTGCCAGGGCTACAAGCTCGACGCCATCAACCTGGGCGCCACCGCCAACCACGACGGTGCCGATCAGGTCGGCGGCAAGGACAGCTCCGTCTTCCTCGATGCCACCCAGAAGGCCGATATCAACCAGCTGCTCGACATGGGCATCAAGCTCTACGTCCAGCAGACCCCCACGTATCAGAGCGTCGACATCGACGCCAAGCTGTAATCAACCAGGCTTTTGCCTGACTGAAAGGAGAAGGGTATGAATACGTTCATCAGTGCGGTGCTCGTCGGCCTCGTCGGCGTGTTCTGCATGTGGGACTCCCGCCTGCTCGGTCGTCTTAACTTCGAGCAGCCCCTCGTTGGCGCTACGCTCGTCGGTCTGCTGCTGGGCGATGTGCCCACCGGCCTTGCCGTCGGTGCCGCCGTCGAGCTCGTGTCCATGGGCCTGGTGCAAGTCGGCGCCGCCGTTCCGCCCGATATGGTCCTGGGCGGCATCGTGGCCGCTGCCTTTGCGTGCCTGACCGATGCTTCCGCCGAGACCGCCATGACGATCGCCATCCCGGTCGCCGTCCTGGGTCAGCTCCTCGGCATCGTGTTCCGTTCCATCATCGCCGCCCTCACCCATGTGGCAGATAACGCGATCGATAACGGAAAGTTCAAGACCGCCTACCGTATGCACATCTGCGCCGGCTCCGGTCTGTACGCTCTCATGTACTTCCTGCCGATCTTCCTCGCCGTCTTTGTCGGCACCGACCTGGTCCAGACCATCGTCAACATGGTTCCCGAGTGGCTGTCCACTGGTCTTAACGTTTCGACCAAGATCATGACCGCCTACGGCTTGGCCCTGCTGCTCACCATGATGATCAAGAAGGGTATGACTCCGTTCCTGTTCATCGGTTTCCTGCTCGCCGCTTACCTCAACCTGTCCGTCATCGCGGTCGCTCTGATCGGTGTGTGCCTGGCTGTCGTCTTCATGGGCTTCAAGTTCAACGGTTCCCATGCAGCCGCCGGTGTCGATTCCGACTACGATCCGCTCGAAGACGACGAAGACTAAGGAGGAACACACTATGGCAACCGCAACCAAGGACGTGTCCCTGAACAAGAAGGTCAGCCAGTTCTTCTGGCGCTCCTGGGCCATCCAGGCCTCTTGGAACTACGAGCGTCAGATGAACATGGGCTTCCTCTACGGCATGGTTCCCACGCTCGACCGCCTCTATCCCGACGAGTCTGACCCCAAGCAGCTCGAGGCCAAGAAAGAGGCTTACCACCGTCACATGGCGTTCTACAACTGCACCCCGCAGACGAGCGCTTTCATCCTGGGCCTCGCCGCCTCCATGGAGGAGGAGTACGCCAAGGATCCCGAGAACTTCGATCCCGATTCGATCAACGCGGTCAAGACCTCCCTCATGGGTCCGCTTTCCGGCATCGGTGACTCCTTCTTCCAGGGCACCATCCGCGTTATCGCCTTTGGTCTGGGCGTTCAGCTGGCTCAGCAGGGCTCCATCATGGGCCCGATCCTGGCCATGCTCATCTCCATCGTCCCCGCTGTGCTGATCACTTGGTTCGCAGCCAAGATGGGCTATCAGGGCGGCCACGAGTACCTGAGCAAGCTTCAGGGCGGCGACCTCATGGAGAAGCTCATGTATGTCTGCGGCATCGTGGGTCTTATGTCCGTGGGCGGCATGATCGCCACGCTGATCGGCGCCACCACCCCGCTGCAGTTCGCTGACGGCACCGTTGTGATCCAGGACATCCTGGACGGCATGATGCCCCAGATGATCTCCCTTGGCCTCACCGGCCTTATGTACTGGCTCATCAAGAAGAACGTCAACACCGGTTGGCTTCTCGTGATCGCCATCGTGGGCGGCATCGCCCTCTCCGCGGCCGGCATCCTGGCCTAGTCGCGACCAAGCGTCCAACCGCTTTCCCCCGGGGGCCTGCCTGGCATCCCATACCCCAGGCAGGCTTCCATCCCTATACGTGACAAAGGGCAGTCCCTTTGTCACATCCTCAACGGGCCGGCGACTCGGTCCAAATCACGGTAACCCTGCGTGCGCCCGGCAATGTGGCGCCGCAAAAATCGAAAGGAATGTGTCAGATGTACGAGATCGACCTTAACCTCCCTAAGCAGATCGTCGCTGACGTCCTGTCCAACCACGAGATCCACAGCGTCGCCTTCGTCGGCTGCGGCGCTTCCATGTCCGACCTGTACCCCGCCAAGTACTTCCTGGCCAACAACACGGACAAGCTGAACGTTCAGATCTTCACTGCTAACGAGTTCAACTACGACACGCCCTCCTGGGTCAACGAGCACACCTTCGTGATCACCTGCTCCCTCGGTGGCTCCACGCCCGAGACCGTCGAGGCCAACAAGACCGCCAAGAAGCACAACTGCCCGGTCGTCTCTCTCACCAACAAGGCTGGCTCTGCTCTGACCGTCGACGCCGACCACGTCATCGTCCACGGCTTCCACGCCAACTACGCTGCCAAGTGCGAGAAGCCCGGCTACGCCATCGCTCTTGCTCTCGAGATCCTTCAGCAGACCGAGGGTTATGACCACTACGAGGACATGATCACCGGCCTCACCAACATCTTCGATCTCTGCGAGAACGCCGCTCAGCACTGCAAGAAGCTCGCCAAGAAGTTCGCCGAGGACTTCAAGGACGACAAGATGATCTACTTCATGGCTTCCGGTGCCTCCGAGAAGATGGCTTATTCTCACGCCGCCTTCCTGTTCACCGAGATGCAGTGGATCGACGCCGCCGCCTACAACACCGGCGAGTACTTCCACGGCCCGTTCGAGGTTTCCACCGAGGGTAAGCCCTACGTCTTCTTCATGTCCGATGGCGCCACCCGTCCGATGGACGCCCGCGCCCTCACCTTCCTTGAGCGCATGGGCGCCAAGGTCGCTCTGATCGACTCCAAGGACTACGGCCTGGCTGACGCCGTGCCCGCGAGCGTCATCACCTACTTCAACCCGCTGCTGCACCTCGCCGTTATGCGCGAGTACGGCAACCAGATCGCCGAGGCCCGTCAGCACCCGCTGACCATGCGTCGCTACATGTGGAAGCTTTCCTACTAATCACAAGTAAGTAGACCTTACGGGTTGATTGAGAGGGGATGGGGTTTGCGCCCCGTCCCCTTTTTTGCTCTGGGGAGGGCGTATCCGTCGCGCCACAAAACCCCAGATAAAACCTACCAAAATAAACCTGTCCCTTTTTGGCAGGTGGGAGGAGATGCGTATGATCAAAGCAGTGCTGTTTGACATGGACGGCGTGCTGGTCGATACCGAGTGGTTCTACAACCGTCGTCGCGTGGCGTTTATGGAGGAGAAGGGGTTCCACTTTGACGAGATTCCCGATCTTTCGGGGTCTAACGAGCCGGCCATTTGGGAGGCGCTGGTGCCCGACGATGTTGAGCTGCGCGAGCGCCTGCGCGTGGAGTACAAGCAGGTCTACAGCCCGGACCATCCCGTTCCGTATTCCGAGCTTCTCAACGAGCAGACGGAGCCGGTGATGCGCAAGCTGCACGAGCGCGGCGTGAAGTGTGCCATCGCGAGCTCGTCCTATCGCGAGCTCATTGACGAACTGGTGGAGATTGCCGGCATCGCCGACGTGCTGGACTACACCATCAGCGGTCACGAGTGCAGTGCGTTCAAGCCCGACCCCGAGATCTACCTGCGTGCCATGGAGGCGCTGGGTGTAGAGCCTGCCGAGTGCCTGGTTATCGAGGACTCGCCTTTGGGCATCGAGGCCGGCAAGCGCTCCGGTGCCCGCGTCCTGGCACTGCGTCCGCACGAGGGCGTCAACCTCGATCAATCGCGAGCCGATGCCGTTATCGATAATCTGACCGACATTTTGGCCGCTTTGTAGCGTCAATCCGCCGCGAGAAGCACTGATTCACGCGTCTTTTGCTGCGGATTGGCTTAATTTGTCATCTATTTGGATCCGTTTGGCTTCGATTCGGACTAAGTGAGTAGACTTTTTGGTGCAAGACGAGCACAAAGCGCATCTGCTCTAGTAAAACCGCAGGTCACAGGGGTGGCGGTTTTGGGTGTGCTCTGCAGGTCGCGTAAAGTCTACTCACTTGTAATTTGGGCCTTTGGTCGTGGGGTTGCTGGTCCCGCTTTGGTTGTCGAGAGAGGGTGAATTGAAGCGCCCCCGCACGCTCCATGCTACAATCGCGGACATACCCCACAACTACATCTGCCTTCGAAAGGAGCCTGCGTGGCGAACGCCATCGATCAGCTCACGGACCGAGTGCTCGTACTCGGCCGCCTCACCATCGTCCGCCGCGCTATTACTGCCGTGGCGGTCACGATTTCCGCCGTTCTCCAGACATTCCTGATCCAGGCGTTCATTCAGCCCGCCGACTTGCTTCCGAGCGGCCTCACCGGCGTTGCGGTCCTGCTCGATCGCGTTACCTCGCTGGGCGGCGTTCACATCGACATTTCGCTCGGTATGCTCGCGCTCAACATCCCCGTGGCGCTCCTATGCTGGAGCGGCATTAGCAAGCGCTTCGTCATCTTCTCGATGATGCAGGTCGTGCTCTCGTCGCTGTTCCTCAACGTCTTTCACTTCGCTCCATTTTTGGGCGACAAGATCATGCTCATCATTTTTGGCGGCGTGGTCTCGGGTCTGGGCGCTGCCATCGCGCTTAAATCCGGCGCATCCACCGGCGGCACCGACTTTATCGCGCTGTGGGTTTCCAACCACACGGGCAAGACCATCTGGGGCGTCATCTTTGGTTTCAACTGCTTTATCCTGGCGATCTTTGGCTTTATGTTTGGCTGGGACAAGGCGGCGTATTCCATCGTGTTCCAGTTTATTTCGACCAAGACTATCGACAGTTTCTATCGTCGCTACGATCGCGTGACGCTGCAGATCACGACGCGTAAGGCAGACGAGGTCATGACTGCCTACGTAAACCATTTTCAGCACGGCATTAGCTGCGCCGAGGTCGTCGGCGGATATAGCCGCGAAAAGATGTACCTGCTGAACACCGTTGTCTCGACCTACGAGAGTCAGGACATTATCAAGCTGGTGTGCGACGTTGATTCCGGCGCCGTGATCAACGTGTTCCACACGCTCAACTTTGTGGGCGGCTGGTGGGGTGGTCATGTCGACGAGCCCATGCCCACGGCCGTTCCCGATCCCGACAAGCCCGCACGCATGGTCAGCAGGCAGGCGCGCCTCAGCGAACAGGACAGCCTGCAGCAGGACGACGGCAAGTAGGGTATTGGCATTTTGCCGGTCCTGCGCAACCCATCCGAACGAGCCCCCCGAAAGCCCCGTTGCTTTCGAGAGGCTCTCGTTTGCCCAGATAAAACCTACCAAAATGAAGCTGTCGCTTTTTGGTAGGGAGGGTGTATCGTTTTATCATTATGAGGTAATATGAAACTAGACGTTATATACGTATTAGTTATTTCGATATTTCGATAAGAGTGATTAGATATGCCTGCACCCAAAAATGCACCGCTTTACCAGCAGATTTACGACGAAATTAAGGATGCGATCGAGAAAGGTGTTTATGCACCCAAGGAGCGTATTCCGTCCGAGCTTGAGCTAGCCGAGCAGTACGATGTGAGCCGCATTACGGTGCGCCGCGCCGTCGAGGAGCTGTGCTCCGATGGCTACCTGGTTAAGCAGCAGGGCCGTGGCACCTTTGTCTCCACGCCGCACATCAACCGCCAGTTCCATGCTTCGACGCTGCAGACGTTTACCGCGCTGTGTGCCGGCAACGGCATGAAGGCCGGTGCGCACGTGATCGATCGCCAGATCGTTCCGGCGCGCCAAAACGAGATGGAGTTCTTTGGCCTGCAGAAGGATGCGCTGCTGCTGCATATCAAGCGCGTGCGTACGGCCGACGGCGAGCCCATCTTTGAGGAGAACATCTTTGTGCCATTTGATGCCTACCGCGAGCTGTTGACGGCCGATCTTGAGGACAAGTCGATTTTTGCCGAGGTCGAGCGTGTTGGCGGAATCCCGATTGTCTCGGTTGGCTACCGTACGGTCGAGGCCGTTCGAGCTAACGCCGAGCAGGCGGCCGAGCTGGGCATTGCTCCGCACGATCCGCTGCTCAATCTGCGTGCCGGCTTTACCGGCCCCAATGGCGAGCCGGTCCTGATGGGTAAGCAGTACTACGTGGGATCGCGCTACGTTATGGTCATGTAAGTTACGCGGTTTTACCAAACCGCGTAACGGCTCGACGCTGCAAGCCCGCCAGAGCGGCAATCTGCCTTTCAACTTCGGCGGCAGACCAGAAGGTCAATGCTGCCTCGTTTCAAGGCACCTTGCTCGCTCTGGCGGGCTTTCGCTGTCCGCGCCAAAACATCGGCGTTGCCGGGCCGGCACTTGGGGACGTTCCTTTTCTGCCGGCACCTGGGGACACTCCTTAGCCGTTGGGGGCGTTCTTAAACGACTAGTCTGGGCGGCGGCCGTGTGCTGCTGTCCGCGTGGCGGCGTATAATCGGCGGCAGATGACTTGAACGTTAGGAAACCATGACCGATAGCATGCAGCAGATGGCGCTCGACACGCTCGGCGCCTATTTTGGCTACACCTCGTTTCGCCCGGGACAGGACCGCATGGTCGATGCGATCCTTGCCGGTCGTGATGCGCTGGGTGTTATGCCCACGGGCGCCGGCAAGTCCATTTGCTACCAGGTGCCCGCGCTCATGCTGCCCGGCATCACCTTTGTGGTGAGTCCGCTGCTGTCGCTTATGGAGGACCAGACCCGTGCGTTGCTCGCGGCGGGTGCGCGACCCAGCTATCTCAACTCCAGCCTTACTCCGGCCCAGCAAAACACCGTGCTCAAGCGGGCGCGCGAGGGCCGCTACCAGCTTATGTACGTGGCGCCCGAGCGCTTGCTCGAGCCGCGTTTTTTGGCCTTTGCGCAGGAAGCTGCGGCGGACGGCGGCATTGGCGTGCCGCTCGTGGCCATTGACGAGGCCCACTGCGTGAGCCAATGGGGCCAGGATTTCCGCCCCGCTTACCTGCAGATTCGCGAGTTTATTGATTCGTTGCCGCGGCGCCCGATCGTGGCGGCGTTTACCGCCACGGCGACCGAGCGCGTGCGTGCGGACATTCAGCAGATGCTCGGCCTGCAAAACCCCGCGACGGTGGTGACGGGTTTTGATCGCAAGAACCTCTACTTTGGTTGCGAGGAGATGGGCGACAAGGCCAAGACCGCGTGGGTGCGCGACTATGTGATCGCGCATTCGGGCGAGAGCGGTATCGTGTATTGCTCGACCCGCAAGACGGTCGATGCGCTGGCGGGCGAGCTTGCCGAGGCGCTGGGCCCCAGCGGCATTCGCGTTGGCCGCTACCATGCCGGCATGGGCAACGACGCCCGTCGCCAAAGCCAGCGCGCCTTTATCGACGACGATATCCAGGTGATGGTTGCCACCAACGCCTTTGGCATGGGCATCGACAAGCCCAACGTGCGCTACGTGATCCACAACAACGTGCCCGAGAGCATCGAAGCCTACTACCAGGAGGCGGGCCGCGCCGGCCGCGATGGCGACCCGTCCAGCTGCTACTTGCTGTGGAACGGCAACGATTTTCGCATGCGCCGCTTTCTGATCGACCGCGGCGATGCTGCCGATGAGGCGCTCGACGACGAGCAGCGCGCGTGGGCGCTCCAGAATCGATATCGTCTGCTCAGCCAGATGGAGGGCTACTGCAATACCACCGGCTGCCTGCGCGAATACATGCTGCGCTACTTTGGCGACGAGGCCGCGGCCGAGCATGCCGCGGCCAGTACGGGCGGCACCGCCACGGACGACGTCGAGAGCTGCGGCAACTGCAGCAACTGCCTCACGCAGTTCGAGGTCGAGGACGTCACCGATATGGCCCGCGCTGCCGTGCGCTATGTGGCCACGCGTCCCATGCGCTTTGGCAAGTCGCTCATCGCCGATGTGCTCCACGGCGGCAACACCGAGCGCATTCGCCAGATGCATCTGGACGAGGACCGCGGCTACGGTGAGCTGTCGAGCGAATCGGTCGGGCGCATCAAGGACATCATCGGCCAGCTGTGCGGCCGCGGTTATCTGGCCACCTCGCAGGGGCAGTACCCGGTCGTGGGGCTGGGTCCGCGTGCCGTCGAGGTCGAGGATGAGGCGTTCGCCTTTACCGTTAAGCGTCGTGCGTCCAAGCGCAAGGCCTCGGCCCGCGCCCGCCGCGCCGTCGATCTGCTGCGCGAGGAGGCCGAGCTGGATCAGCGCCCGCGTGTTGGCGACGATGCCGAGCTGTTCGAGCGCCTGCGTGCCCTCCGCAAGGAGATCTCGACGGAGCTGGAGATGGCGCCGTACATGGTCTTTTCCGACAAGGCCCTGCGCGGCCTGTGCCGCCTACGCCCACAGACGCGCGACGAGCTTATCCAGGTCAACGGCATCGGCGAGAAAAAGGCCGACGCCTTTGGCGAGCAGTTTATGGCGGCGATTGAAGAGTTTGAGTCCGAGCATGCACGGAATGGAGCATAACGATGGCATCCGATGATAAAACCGAGCGCACTGAGGTGTCCGCTGTGCCGCTGTACCAGCAGGTTATGGACGACCTAAAGGGCGAGATCGCGCGTGGCGTGTACGCATCCGGCTCGCGCATTCCTTCCGAGATGGAGCTCGCGAAGTACTACGGCGTGGGACGCATCACCGTGCGCCGCGCCATCGAGGAGCTGTCGCGCGCGGGGTATCTCAACCGCCAGCAGGGGAGGGGCACGTTCGTGTGCGCGCCCAAGCTCAAGCGCAAGATTGTCCAGAAGGGTGACGTTCAGAGCTTTTCCGAGGGTTGCGCTGCCAACGACATGGTGCCGGGTGCGCGCCTGGTATCGCGCACGGTGGTTGCGGCGACGCGCGAGGACGCGGCGTTCTTTGGCGTAGAGCCCGGCTGCGAGCTTATCGTGGTCGAGCGCGTGCGCACGGCCGACGGCATCCCCGTCATGCTCGAGAACAACGCCTTTGTGCTGGCTGACCATCCCTATCTGCAGACACTTGCCGATAAGGACCTCACCGATAACTCGATCTTTGCGCTCGTTGCCGAGCATTCGGGCCGCGCGCCGCTCAAGTCCGACCCTTGCACCGTGGAGATTGCGCTTGCCGATGCTCAGGCGGCCCCGCTGTTGGAGGTGCCGGTCGGCGAGCCGCTCTTCTATATGGAGGCGTACTTTACCGATGCGGACGAGCGGCCCTTGCTGCTCGGACGCCAAAAGATCGTGGGCTCGCGCTACGTCTTCGACATCTAACGTCCATAGATAGAACAACATAGAACAAGTTTGGTGAAATGACTTCACGAGCGTCGTCGTGCGTGCTATAAATAGGACAACATAGAACGACCGCAGGTACGAGCTGTCGTCGTTCAAAACCGCCACACAAGGAGGAAAACCAGGATGAACGCACATGATCTGGTTCAGGAAATCATCGAGCGCAAGGGCAAGATTGAGAACGTCTTTTGGATCGCTTGCGGCGGTTCGATGATTGACCTGATGCCGGCCAACGAGCTGCTCAAGCGCGAGGCCACCACGTTTACCTCGACGGTCTACACGGCACGCGAGTTTTGCCTGATGGCCCCCAAGAGCCTAGGGCCGAAGTCGCTCGTTATTGCCTGCAGCCACAGCGGCAACACGCAAGAGGTCGTCGACGGCTGCGAGATGGCGCTGGCGGCCGGTGCCGAGGTCGTTGCCCTCACCGACTGCGAGGGCTCCAAGATCGACAACGGCAAGTGGACCACCTGGGTCTACCCCTGGGGCGAGGGCGTGCCGCAGGCCGAGGTGCCTCAGGGCATCGGCGCTCTGATCGCCGCCGAGCTGCTCGACCAGCAGGAAGGCTACGAGGCACTCGCCGACATGTACGAGGGCCTAAAGCAGATGGATGCGCTGCTGCCCGCCGCCCGCGAGAAGGTCAACGCCGAGCTGGGCGCCCGTTTTGCCGAGCTCTGCCAGCAGCACAAGTTCTTCTACATCCTGGGCTCCGGCCCCAACTTTAGCCAGACCTACGCCATGGCGATTTGCTCGCTTATGGAGATGCAGTGGCAGCACTGCTGCTACATCCACTCCGGCGAGTATTTCCACGGTCCTTTCGAGGCTACCGAGCCCGGCGTGTTCTACTTTGTGCAGCTTGGCGCGGGCGAGTGCCGCCCCATGGAGGAGCGCGCTCTTGCGTTCCTCAACACGCACACCGATACGATTATGGTGCTCGACGCGCTTGAGTACGGCGTGGGCGAGGTGCCTGCCAACGTGCGTTCGTTCCTGGAGCCGATATTCTTCTACAACATGAGCTGCGAGCTGCGCGCCGCCCGCGGAAAGGTGTTCGACCACAGCCCTGAGATTCGTCGCTACATGGGCATCGAGCGGTACTAGGTAACGGGAAAAGCATTCACCTTCGATTCGCAAGCGAACAGCGTGCGTAAAAAGCGGGCCGCGCCGGTGGGTTTCCGGCGCGGCCCGCTTAGTATCGCGCATAGATTCGCAAGGTTGCGGCAGCCAGCGGCTTACTTGGCGTCGTAGGCCTCGGTATCCCACCAATCGAGCTGGGCGATGTTGTCGCGGATGTGCTGGCAGCTCTTGTGGAAGCCCTCGAGCTCGTGCTCGGAAAGGTCCAGCGTGTAGACCTCCTCGACGCCCTCGGCGCCGATCACGCACGGCAGGGAGGTAAAGATACCCTCCTCGCCATACTGGCCGGTCATGAGCGTGGATGCCGAAAGCACGGCGTGCTCGTTGTGCAGCACGGCGGCGCAGACGCGCGCGGCGGAGTTGGCGACGGCGTACTCGGTGCACTGCTTGCCCTGGTAGGTCACATAGCCGCCCTTGCGTGCGAGCTCCTCGACCTCCATGTGGTCGAAGGCATACTTGTCGGGGTTCTCGGCCTGAAGTTCGTTAAGGCTCTTGCCGGCGATGGTTGCGGCCTTAAAGGCTGCCAGCTGGCTAAAGCCGTGCTCGCCGATCATGTAGGCGTCGATGGACTTGGGGCTCACGCCGACCTTCTTGGAGATCTCGGTACGCAGGCGGGCAGAGTCCAGGCCGCAGCCCGAGCCGATAATCTTCTTGGGATCGTAGCCGGTCAGATGCCACAGCTCGGTGCACACGACGTCGCAGGGGTTGGAGATGCTCACGAAGATGCCGTCAAAGCCGGCGTCGACGATGCGCTTGGCAAAGGTGCGGGCGGCGTCGGTGGTAAAGAACAGCTCGCCGTCGCGGTTGCCGGCGGCCAGCGCGACCTTGCCGGCGGCGTTGACGATGACGTCGCAGCAGGCTAGCTCCTCGTAGTGGTCATAGCAGTTGACGATCTTGGTGTTGTACGGGACAAACGAAAGGGAGTCGCGCAGGTCCTGGACCTCGGACGTCACCTTGGCCTCGTTGATATCGCACAGGTACAGCTCATCGGCAATGCCCTGCATGAGCAGGCTGTTGGCGACATGTGCTCCTACGTGGCCCTGGCCGACCACACCGATCTTACGCGTCTGGTACATATACGTATCCTTTCGGCCGAGTTTTTCGCGTCGAACCATTGTATCGTCCTGCTGCCACTTTGCTAGGCTAAAGCGCCGTAGATTTTTGGACATGCCTTAATCTCTACTTTTGGAGTGATTTGGGCTGCTGACGGCATCGCTGGGCGATGTGCTCGCGCGGATGGAGCCGGTCGTTGTACCATAGTTGCAACTGACTCGTAAGGAGCATCCATGCCCATTCGCATCCCCGACGCCCTCCCTGCCGCCGCGCAGCTCGAGAGCGAGAACATCTTTGTCATGACCGAGTACCGCGCGCTGCACCAGGACATTCGTCCGCTGCGCGTGCTCATCCTCAACCTCATGCCCACCAAGATCGCCACCGAGACGCAGATCATGCGCAAGCTCTCCAACACGCCGCTGCAGGTGGAGGTGGATCTGCTGCGTACCAAAACGCACGAGGCCACGCACGTGAGCGCCGGCCACCTGGAGACGTTCTACCGCACGTTCGACGACATCCGCGACATCCACTACGACGGCCTGATCATCACGGGCGCGCCGGTGGAGCAGATGCCGTTCGAAGAGGTCGACTACTGGCCCGAGCTCTGCCAGATCATGGATTGGTCCACCACGCACGTGCACTCTACGCTGCACATTTGTTGGGGCGCGCAGGCGGGGCTCTACCATCATTACGGTATCCAGAAGTACGACCTGCCGGCAAAGGCGAGTGGCGTGTTCGAGCATTATCTGGTGAAGCCGCAAAGCCCGCTGGTCCGCGGCTTTGACGACCGTTTCTATGCCGTGCATTCGCGCAACACCGATGTGCGCCGCGAGGACGTGGAGGCCGAGCCGCAGCTTGAGGTCGTGGCCGTGTCCGACGAGGTGGGCCTGTACATCGTCAAGTCGACCGACAGCCGTCGCTTCTTTGTCTTTGGCCATCCCGAGTACGATACCGACACGTTGCGCTTGGAGTACGAGCGCGACGTGAAGCGCGGACTCAACCCGGAGGTGCCGGCGCATTACTTCCCGAATGACGACCCCACCGCCGAGCCGCGTAACGTCTGGCGCAGCCAGGCTCAGCTGTTCTACACCAACTGGCTCAACTACTACGTCTACCAGACCACGCCCTACGACCTGGCCCGCGCCGGCGAGGAGCACTAGGCTGCGACTGTGGCCGTGGCTGATGTGACGGCGGTTAGGCGCTGATGATGTTGGGTAGCGGCAGGTCGTGGGCATCGGTGGGGACGTGGTTGATGCGTTGTTCGTCGAAGGCGATGCCGACGATTTGACATACGGGCGAGAGCATGGGCAGGTAGCGGTCATAGCAGCCGCCGCCGTAGCCCAGGCGCGCGCCGGTTTGATCGAAGGCCACGAGCGGCACAACAATCATGTCGAGTGCTTCGGCAGGCACGATGGGGAAGCGGTCGCTGTCGATGTCCGTGGCCGCGAAGGCCCTCGCGGGGTGGGCGATAAACGGAGCCGCGGACGCATCGTCGGCGGCAACTGCTCGCATGCACATGCGCTGGCCACAAGCTGCGGCATCAATTGCCGAGAGCATGCACGGATAGGCCACGCGCCAGCCGCGTTTGGCGGCCGCAGCGGCAAACGCGGCAGGGTCTGCCTCGGAACCCATCGCGGCGTAGACGGCAACGGTGCGCGGCGCCGCGGCATCCGAGCGGCCCAGCAGCTCAACCAGCCGCGCACAGATATCAGCAGACTTCGCCGCCTGCAAGTCCAAATCAAGAGCATCGCGCCGAGCAATCACCGCCCGCCGCAACTCAGCCTTGTCCATCCCGGCCCTCTCTCCCAAACCTACCAAAAAGGGACAGGTTTATTTTGGCAGGCTTTATCTGGGCAAACGCGATAAAGACGGCAAAACCACCACGAAGGTGCTGTCTCCTTTGTGGTGGTTTTGATTGCCGTGCCTTAGCCCAGCAGGTCGACTACGTTAAAGCCGGCGTTGCTCTTGGCGATGACGTTTCGGCCGCCAAAGACGCAGGTGGGCGACTCGGCTGCGATGCGCGTCACGTCGGCGCCGAGCGAGCGCAGCTCACCGGGCGTGGCGGCGAGCATCTGGGCGCGACGCTCCTCGCGCGCATGCGGATTGAGCCCGGCCAGGTAGGTCGTGTTGCGGCGCTTGGTGAGCGCGTACGGCTTCACCGGCGCGTCCATGCCGCTCACGCAGCTCACAATAAAGCCCTCAAAGGCGGCCTCGTCGGGCTCAAAGCTGCCGAGCCATTCGCCTGCGCGCGCCACACGCTCAATCGAGGGGTCGATTGCCGGGTCGCGGTAGGTGTAGAACGCCGCCTGACGCTCGCCGGCCGCGCGGAATCCGCAGCCGTACGCACCACCCTTCACGCGGATCTCGTTCCACAGGTAGTCGTAGGAGAGCGCGTTGGCGGCAACCGCCCAGGCGCCCGTCACGTCAATGCCCAGGCGACGCGGATCGCACGCGCTTGCCGCAAAGCAGATGTCGCTGGGGATGACAAAAGCCTCGTGGCGGTCGCACGGCGTCGGCACCACGAGCGCGTCGCGGCCGGCATCGGCGCCGTCGCCAGCTCCCAGTCCCAAGTCGCCCGCGGCGGCCCAGTACGCGTTAAAGTCCTCATCGCTGCCGGTAAAGCTCGCCAGGCAGCCGTCGGCCACAAAGATGCGGCCTGCCAGCTCGGCAAGCTTGGCACGCAGGCCGTCCAGGCGCTCGTCAAAGTGGTCGAGCAAATCGCGCAGGAACAGGTAGAAGTCTACGCCCGAGAGCTGCTCACGCACCACGGCCGAAGGCGAGCTGTAGCTCATCGCGCGACCGAGCGCCGCCGAGTGGCCGTTGTTGATAAAGCCCTGCTCAAGCCCAATACGAATCTGCGTGAGCACGTCGCGCACGCGGTCGGCATCGGCGTCCGCCAGCAATGTGCTCGACCACACCTCGCGCGGTAGGCTCGCCAGCGCATCGATCTTCTCGGACAGGGCGCCGGCGCTCACCAGCAGATAGGGGCGCACGCCGTCCACGTCGGGCTGGGTCATGACCTCGGTCGTAAAGCTCAAAAAGCCCAGCTTGCCGGCGAGCACGTTGTCGAGGTCCTCGGCCGAGTGCTCGCTCGTGGGCAGCTGTTTGAGCAGCCGGCAGAGCAGTGTCACATAGGGCAGGTCCTCAAACGCGACGCAGCTCAGGTCGAAATACTGCATGGCGTAGGCCAGACGGTTGGTGGGGATGCCGTGGCGCAGGCAGGGGATGGGCGCGGTCGTGTCCACGACCAGTGGCGGCTCGGGGCGCGCCTCGCCAATGTCGGACACGCGCAGGCGCGGCAGCGTGGCCTTGGCCTCGGGTGTGTCTTCCGCCTCCTGCGCGGCACGCAGCGCGGCCGTGCGCTCGACCACGTCGGTCAGCTCGGCATCGGTCATGGCATCGCGCTTGGCTGCCAGCTCGGCGGCCTCGGCACCCTCCGAACCCTCGGCGGCGTCCACCGGCACCAGCTCGACCAGTGCCATGTGGTCGTTTTCCAGCACCAGCTCGCGCAGCAGGTCCTCAAAATAGCTGCCGTCCAGCTCGCTACGCAGCTCCTCGTACACCGGGCCGTACTTGAGCGCCAGCGTCGCGGCGTCGTCATCGTAGAGCCAGGTGCTCAGCGCGTCGCACGCAATGGCCACGCCGTCGGCGATGCCATAGTCACGCTGGCGCAGGTCGTACTCGTTGCTGCTGATGATGGCTTCCAGACGCTCGCGCGGAACTCCGTGCTCGCACAGGTCGCGGCAGGCGTCCTGGAACACGCGACGCAGCTCGCGCGCCACACCGGGCTGTGCGTTTTGCAGCATGATGAGCTCGTAGGGCTGCAGGCTCTCGGCCGCGGTGTAGCTCACCACGTTGCCGCCCAGGCCGGCGGCCAGAATGGCCTTCTTAACCGGCGCTTCGTTGGAGCCCAGCAGCGCCTCGAACAGGATATCCGCCGCGATCGTGCGCTTGCGGTCGAGCGCGCTGCCCAGCACAAGGCCCAGGCCCACCAGGGCGTTCTCGGGTGTGGTGGCCATCTCGATGCGCTTGTACTCGCAGGTCACGGGCGCCTGCGCGTCCAACGGATTGGGCGCCAGCGTGGACGGGTCCTCGCCGGCGGCAACGGCAGCGTCCATGCGGCGGCTCGCGGCACTCGGCTGCGACAGATAGCGCTCGTCCAAAAAGGCCAGTGCGCGGTCCACGTCCAGGTCGCCGTAGAGCGTGATGTAGGAGTTGGAGGGATTGTAGTGTCGCGCGTGCGTGTCCAGGAACTGCTCGTAGGTGAGCGCGGGAATCGCGCGCGGGTCGCCGCCGCTCTCGTGCGCATAGGCGGTGTCGGGATAGAGCGCGGCGTTGACGGCATCGTCCAGCACGCTCATGGGGTCGGACAGCGCGCCCTTCATCTCGTTGAACACCACGCCGTTATAACGCAGCGTGCCCTCGTGCAGGCTCGCGGCGCTGCTGTCGCCGTCGCCCTCCGGCAGGTCCAGTTCGTAGTGCCAGCCCTCCTGCTCAAAAATGGTGGGTTTGGTATAGATGGCTGGGTTGAACACCGCGTCCAGGTACACGTCCATCAGGTTGTATAGGTCCTGCTCGTTGGTGGTGGCAACGGGGTAGATGGTCTTGTCGGGGTAGGTCATGGCGTTGAGAAACGTCTGCATGGAGCTCTTGATCAGATCGACAAACGGCTCCTTGACGGGGAACTTAGCCGATCCGCACAGCACCGAGTGCTCAAGAATATGGAACACGCCGGTGGAATCGGCCGGCGGCGTCTTAAAGCCAATGGCAAAGGCCTTGTTTTCGTCGTCGCATGCCAGGTACAGCAGGCGAGCGCCCGAGGCAGTGTGTCGCAGCACGTAAGCGTCCGAGTCGAGCTCGGGCACGGTCTCGCGGCGCTCGACGGCAAAGCCGTGGCAGGTAGTGCCGGGCACCAGCAGTGTAGCGGCTGCGGCGCGCGGGTCGGTTGAGGTGGTGGGCATATGCAGTCTCCTTTGACGCCCCAGCGGGGGCGAATCGAGTCGAATCCTCGAGAGTATACCCATATGGGGCCGCGACCCTGCGGCGAACTGGAGACGATGCAGCCGGATTGGGCATAGGTCCCGCGTGCCCGCCGCACGAGCGTGGAAAATTGGACACTCGCCAAACGAGAGTGGATATTCGGACGGACGAGCGAGGATTTCCGGATACCTATCGAACGAGAGTGGATTTTCGGACGGAATCAGCCTCAAAACGCCCAAATACCGTCCAAATATCCACCCTCATTTCCCGACCGTCCAAAATCCACGCTCATCCGCCGCCCGCACATCTCTCATCTCTCATTCGTCACGAATACGAGAGATAACAGAAAGACGAGAGATAAATATGAGAGATAACTGAGCAGCAAAGAGACAAGCAATCATGGTATTATCTCAATACAGATTGTTCTACCAGCAAAAACATGTTTATATGAAACAGATGGCAGACATCTTATCTTTTATCTCTCACTCATCTCTAATATGAGAGATAACAGAAAGATGAGAGATAATTACGAGAGATAACTGAGAGACGAAGGAAATCCATTCGCGGCATTCTTCGCAGAACCGAGCGAAAGGACGTGCAGATGAACGAAAACGAGCTGACCGGTCTGCTCGAGTCTTTAAGGCGCATGGGCTCGGACGATCTTAACGTCGAGGTCAAGGAGAGCGCCACAACGCTTTCCCGCGACGTATGGGAAACGGTCAGCGCTTTCGCAAACACCGCCGGCGGCATCATCGTACTCGGAGTGAGCGAGCGCGCGGGTTTTGTCCCAGTTGCAAACTTTGAGACCGAGAAAGTGCTCAACCAATTCGTGGCGGGCATGGGCGATGCCGGCGGTCGCGGAAAGCTGGCCAATCCGCCCAAATACACCATTGAGCGCGTGGAGCTCCAGGGCACCGTGGTTCTGGTCATCACGATTGAGGAGCTCGACCCGTCGAGCAAGCCTTGTTATGTCATAGAGCGGGGCGCCCAGGGCGGCAGCTACAAGCGCATCGATGACAAAGATGTGCCGCTTTCATCGACCGAGGTGCTCGCATTGGCGTCATACGGTCGAGCGACTCCGAGCGATCGCGACGCGGTGGCGGGTGCGGGCGCGGACAATCTCGACGAGACGCTGGTCGACCGCACGATAGAGCGTGCTTTCTCGCTGACGCCCCGAGCTATGCGCGGCGCGACGGACAAGAAAACAAAGCTGGAGCGCCTGAGTTTCCTCGACTCCCAGGGTAATGTGACTAAGGCCGGGCTCCTGGCTGCGGGCACCTACCCTCAGCAGTTTTATCCCAAGCTCTTTATCGATGTGGCGGTCCATGCCGGAACGCAGAAGGGCGCCGCGGGTTCGTTGAGGTTCATGGACCGCACAATCTGTGAGGGAACGTCGGGCGAGATGATCTCGGATGCTGTCGTGGCCGTCGCCAAGAATTTGCGGCGAACCTCGACCGTCCAAGGCGTCTCGCGTGTCGACTCGCTTGAGATTCCCGAGGAGGTTCTGCGCGAGGCAATCGCCAACGCCGTAATCCATCGAGAATACGGGGATCGGTTCTGTGGACAATCGATTGCCGTCGACGTCTTTGACGATCGTGTCGAGGTGACGAATCCTGGCGGCCTTTACGGGGGAAAGACTCGCGAGAACTTGTTTGACGGCAGCTCCCGATGCCGTAACGCGACGCTTGTGAAGCTCATGTCGATTGTCCCGCTGCCGGATGGCGCAGGTTCGCCGGCTGAGGGCAATGGCTCGGGCATCCCGATGATGATCGATGCCATGCGCGCGCATGGTCTGGCCGAGCCCCTGTTCTGCCCGGGGTTCGATCGGTTCAAGGTCGTACTTTACCGTTCAAAGATCGAGCCGGTCGATCATGGCGGGGGCTTAATTGTGACGGCACTCAAACACTACGGCGAGCTGGGGACGCGTGAGCTGGCAGAACGTACGGGGCTTACAATTTCCCAGGTAAGGTCGCGCGTCAACGCGCTCATTGCTCAAGGCGAGCTTGAGCCCACGGCGCCGGCGACGAGCCGCAACCGCAAGTATCGACTGTCAGAGCGCGTGGAATAAATGCGTTAGTGGACGAGGCGACCCAATAATCGACCCTCGATTGGCGCCCACTAAGGTAAAGCGGTTGTTGCCCAGTCGACGGTGATGCTAAAGACTCGGCTTACGCCGGCATGGCCCCGAACCCGTCCATCAAGAACAGCCTAAGAACCAGCTTGATGACATATCCCGGTTTGACTTCAGCCGTGCCAAAGACGCTGCGTTCGGCGAGCTCGCTGCGGTATGCGTAGATATCGCGGATAAGGTCCGCGCCCGAAAGCGTAAACATGTAGCCTGCGTCCGAAAGCGCATTGGGCGCGGCGGGCAACTTGGCCATGTGGCAGAACGTTTGCAGGTCGGGCGCCATAACATTCTGGTAGTCGAGGTGGCCGCTGGTATCCTGTGCGGCAAGCTCCAATTGGCGCACAAAATCCAGCGCCGCCGCTAACACAAAGCTCGGCGTAGGCGCATTGACGTCCTGGGTGGTCGCCACAAGCCTGCCCGCTGCCTGCGTGATAAGCCAGGCGACCTCGCGCTGGCAGCGCACGGCCTTGCGCGTAACCGGCTTGATGGACGAAGAAGAAACGCTCCCCTTAGGCGGATTCGAAGCAGCCATAAGACCCTCCCATGAACGACCCGGCCCAACAAGCCCGGATGAAACACGTGCTACATCAGTATACAGGGAAGTGGGGTAGCGGGGTACAAGCGCGCCAGCGGCAAACCGAGAGCATCAACGATGTGCCGATCGCGGAATGAGATCTCGTAATAATTGACTTCCGGCCATATTATTGAGGGGCATGACTCGCGTTCGTATGGTTGTAGGTGCTGGCGATGAACGACATTGACCTTGCTGTTCCGTTGATGGATGGACCAAGCTATGACCGCGCCTGCAGTCTCGTGCCTTCCGAATACGTTGAGGCATGGGAGTGGTTTCTGGGTGAGGAACAGCGCGGCGGCGTTTGGACCAGCCTTCCGCACCACACCAAGGAAGATAGCCCTCAGTATCAGTATCGTTTGAGAATTGGCTCGGACTTCTTTCCCGTAACGCGGGATTCAGGGATCTTCTGGCCGGGCCAGGATCGGGTGAAGCAAGACCCCAATAAGATCTTTGCGCTCTCGGTCCATAACTCTAAAAAGAGCTTCTACACCGATGTGCCTCCGCTCTATTTGGACGATGGTACGTGGGTCATTAAGTACTCGGTTCAAGCGCCGGGTACCGTTGGTTTTCGAGACCAGAATTACAACCGTAAAATGCTCAACTGCATGGAATGTGGCGTCCCAGTCGGAGTCATATTCGCAACCGAGGTGGGCTATAAGGTGCTCGGCCTTGCGTTTGTTGAGCGGTTCGAGCCCGAAAACGGATGGTTTATTCTGCACGGTCCTGTTCATAAAGGCGGACCGGACCCTCGTTTTGTGCCCGACATGAGTTATCTGAAGCGCATGCCCGTCGATATTGAGTTTGCCGGACAGGGTGCGACCGACGACGAAAAGGTCCGCTATGCGTTAAGGCGCGAGCGATTGGGGCAACAATGGTTCCGCAAGCAGCTCGTTGCCGCCTATGACGGCCGTTGCGCGGTGTCGGACTGCGGCGTCAGCGAAGCTCTGGAGGCTGCGCATATCGAGAATTACTCGGGACCCAAATCGCAGGTTGCCAGCAACGGCATTCTGCTTCGGCGCGACTTACATGCTTTATTCGATGCTCATCTGATTTCGTTTGAGCCTGTTTGCGGTGAATATCGGCTGTGTGGATCGTACCTGTTGGATAAGACCGACTACGCTTCCTTTGCGGGTACGACGCTAAGGCAGCCGAATGAGCATCAGTGGCGACCCAATACGGTGTTTCTTGAGGCCCATCGCATTGAGTTCGATCGCTCGGAAAAGAAGCGTGAAAAGGCGGGGCTTCTGCCGTATTAGCCTATTTGGTTTTGGCATTCTTTGACGATCGTGTTGTTTGATCGGATCGCGTGGCGATGCAATCTCGCGCACGCCCGCCGGTGCATGCTCTTTCTGATTTGTATAGCGAGAGGGGAGCGTGTATGAGCTGGCGAGGCGATATTGCGATGGGGAAGTACGGAAAACTGCCGTGTGCCCTTATAGACAACAATATGTTTCCGAGCGTAGAGGTTGATTGCGGGTCGTTTGTCGTCGCTTGCCCTTGCTGCGGCTCACAAATACCGTGTCTCGACATTCGGTTCATCGATGCGTGCGACAGGCTCAGCGACGAAGTGAGAAAACGGACAGGCGTTCATATGCCGGTGTGTCCGGAGAAATGCCCCGTTTGTGGCCTCGATATCGTGTACGACGCCGGCGACGAGGGATAGGTGATGCGGAGGAGCTGACTGTGAAGGCCTCTCCGTCCCTACAAATAAATCCCCTCACCGAGCTGCTTGTGGAACTCGGCGTGATGGTCGCGTGCCCAGGTAAAGAGCGCCTGGTCAAAATTGGTGCGCGTGGCCGGGACGCCAAAGACGCCGACAACTTCGACACGCACAAACTCCAGTGCCGGCAGCTTGTTGATGGCAGTGAGGGCAAACGGGGACGAGGGCTCCTCGAACAGATGGCGGCTGCCTTGCAGCGCGTCGCAACTGGTGCACGTGTTGCCGAGCGACGGGGCTTTGGAGGCTCGCGCGCCTACGGGCTTGTAGCCGCAACGCTTATGAAGGTAGTCGCGGATCTCGCCCGGCACGCAGCCAAGAGCGGGCACGATGGCGAGTGCGTTGGCGTTGGCCGTGTCGATGGCAATGTGCCCGGCTTCGTTGGGCGCGTGCGCGATGGCGATGCTCTCGTCGTTATCGGTTCGATAGGGAATGCCAAAGGCCGCGACCGAGGTCTCTTTGTGACACTTCCAGCACTCGCGCTTGCCCAGTACTAGAAATATATACGGCGCAGAGGGGTCGGATCGGTCAACACCGGGCAGCCACTCGGCAAAGGGCTCGGGGTTGACGCCGCTGGGTACATACCAGATCTTCTTGGTCCGGTCCCATTTGGCGCCCAGCGCCTTGGCTTCTTCTTTGTGCGAAAAGGGGACATCGAGCTCGGTGCGCATGGCGGCTCCTTGGTGCTGCAGGTGCAAGTGGCTCAAGGATACCGCAGGGCGCAGACATCGCGGCGTTTTGCTGAGAAGTTGCGGTGCGGACTGATTGGTTATGCCGATGGATAGATCGGCAAGTAGATGGTCGGCTTTTGGCCAGTTGGGCGGTTGGAGCAGCTTGCGGCGCAGTTTTGTGCCTGGCTATTGTTGATGTTGGGGTATTGAATTTGTTTGGCAGCCATTTGTCAGGTGAATTGATGTTACGTTGCGATGACGGTTGGGGCTGCCAGCGGATTTGGCGACATAAAACAAAACAGCCCAGAGAACATAGCCTCTGAGCTGCGAACATTTGGTGGGCGTTAGAAGATTTGAACTTCTGACCTCTTCCGTGTCAGGGAAGCGCTCTCCCCCTGAGCTAAACGCCCGATCAAGGGTGCGCAAGTGCGCAAGGGATAATATAACGGAGCCTGAACTCGGTGGCAAGAACATTTTTAAAAATCGCTTACATTGTGGAATTCGGGGGCTTTGTCATATCCATTTCAAAAGAGCCTGCTGCCGCGATTTGGCTGTCGCATAATGCAAGGCCATTGCGGTATCGAGCTATGGAAAGACGCCTGCGGAATTGTCCTACCGATAAGCGGACAAGCCTCCGGCTGGTGCCTTCGCCGTGGTAAGGTAAGCCGAATTGCTTCCAGACTGTTTCGGGGGAGTGGAATGAGCAAAGAGTGTGTCGAGCAGGTCGAAGGCGCGGGGGCTTCGGTGCCGATGACCGATATATCGAACATTGATGTGCCCGAGGGCACCGACGAGCTCAGCCGCAGCACCCGCCGTGCATGGCGCAATCGCCTGAACAGCGCTTCGACGCGCAAGTTGATCACGGGCGTCTTGGCCACGCTGGCGGGCGGTTCGTTTTGGGGCTTCTCGGGCACTAGCGCGAGTTTTTTGTTCGATACCTACCACGTCGATACCCTGTGGCTCATGAGCGTGCGTCAGATTCTCGCCGGTCTGCTGTTTATGGTCGTGGTCGTCACGCGCGATCGTGCGCGCCTGGTCAAGCTGTGGACCACGCCTGCCGACCGCAAGCAGTTGCTGCTCTTTACTGCCTTTGGCCTGCTCTTTAATCAGTTTTGTTATCTTTCGGCCGTGCGCCTGACCAATGCCGGAACGGCGACGGTGCTTCAGTGCCTGCAGCTGGTCATCATTATGGGCTACACCTGCGTGATCGACCATCGCATGCCTCGCGTGCGTGAGGCCGTTGGCATTGGGTTGGCCCTGGGCGGCACCTTTTTAATCGCTACCGGCGGCGACCCTACCAGTCTGAGCATATCGCCGCTTGGCCTAGTCGCAGGCCTTATGTGTGCGGTTAGCGCCGCCTGTATGGCGGTGATCCCCGCCAAGATCCTGCCCGAATACGGTAGCCCCATCGTCACGGGCTCGGCAATGCTCACGGCGGGCGTGGTCTCATGTGTCTTCGTGCAGCCCTGGGCGCATATGCCGGCGCTCGATGCCGCCGGTATCGAGGCGCTCGCGGTGTTCGTGGTTATCGGCTCGTTTTTTGCTTACATGCTCTATATGCAGGGCGTTAAGGACATCGGCTCGGTGCGTGCGAGCCTCATCGGAACTGTGGAGCCGGTTTCGGCGACCATCACCAGCGCCGTTATGCTGGGCACGGTGTTTTTGCCGACCGACCTTATCGGCTTTGCCATGATCATCGTGATGATGTTCCTCACGGTGTAGTTGACGCCGCTGCCAAGACAGAAAAGGTGTTGTGCCGCATTTTCGCCAATTGATGTCCGTGTCTGGAGTTTAGCTGTCGATGCTCAAAATGCCATAAACTAGTAACGTTATGGACTTTTTCATTGCGACTCAATTGCGAGGATTTCTTTATGGCTGGTAATCACTTTAAGGGCAGCGATAGCGGCCGTCCTGCAGTTCCGCCGCGTCCGAACGGGGCTGGTAAGGCCGGCACGCCGGGCGACGCTGGACAGGGCGGCTCCGGTAAGCGCGTGTCCCCGGGCGAGACGGCGATGTTTACCGCTCTGTACGAGCAGTCTCAAAAGGCAAAAAAGACCGGCCGTGCAAGAGGGAATGTCTTTGCGGGCGGTGCAACCTCCGCGTCGCAGCCGAGCGGGGCTCCTTCGGTACCTGCGAACAACGCAGGTGCTGCCAACGCCGCGAATGCCGCCGGCAACGTTAATGCCGGCAAGGCCGACAACAATACTCCCTCTGCCGGTGGCGCGGGGCTTACGGGTAACCTTGGCACGATCTACACCGGCGCCTCCGAGACTGGCACGTTCGCCCGCCTGGATGATAGCGGTGCCGAGTTTGCGGGCTCGGGTTCCAAGGAAGATTATTACGATTTTGGCTTGAACTACGGTAGCGACGCTTCGTCGAGTTCGACCTCTGACGGTCTGGTCCGTCATCGCCATCGCAAGGGCGAGCGCAAAAAGCGTCACACCGGCGCCATTATTGCCGCTGTAGTCGCGGTGCTTCTCGTTGCGCTTGGCGCAAGCGGCTTTATGCTGCTTAACTCGGCAAAGACCGTAAAGAGCGAAGCGAAGGAGGCTGTCGAGATCGTCGGTGGCCTTAAGGACAAGGTCACGTCGGGCGATTTTTCGACGCTGCCTGACGACGCGAAGAAGATCGATGAGCTCTGCGACAGCATGAAGGCGGAGACTTCGAGCCCGCTGTGGACGGCGGCTTCGTTTATCCCGGTGTATGGCGGCGATATCAATGCGGCCCGCACCATGATTGACGCCCTGTCCGATGTCTCGAGCAATGCGCTGGTTCCCATGGCCGATAACCTTTCGCAGGCTACGCCCGGCAAACTGTTCCAGGACGGCATGATTAACGTGTCCGCGCTGCAGGCGGTCGCCGATTCGCTTTCCAGCAGCTCGAAGGTGTTCAAGAGCGCCAACGAGAAGATCCAGGGCATTGGCGATACTCATATTTCCCAGGTGACCGAGCTGGTCGATAAGGCCAAGGACGGCTTTGCCACCCTCAACGGCGCGGTTGACGCGGCGGAGAAGGTCGCCCCCGTCCTCCCCCAGATGCTCGGCGCCAACGGCCAGACGCGCAACTACCTTATGTACGCCATGAACAACGTCGAGATTCGTGCTTGCGGCGGCTTTGGCGGTTCGCAGGGCCTGATTTCGGTCACTGACGGCCAGATGTCGATTGGCGAGTTTGTTCCCCGCATTGGACTCAGCGAGGATGAGGCAGTCGAGAGCGTCGACGAAGAGGATGAGGCGCTGTTCGGCAACCACAGTAACCTGTACAACTCGGGCAATACCTATTCGCCTGATTGGCCCCGCAACTCGCAGCGTGTCGCCGCGCTGTGGAAGTCCCAGTATGGACAGGACGTTGATGGCGTCATCGGTATCGACCCGGTGTTCCTGCAGTATCTGCTGGGCCTGGTCGGTAATGTCTCGCTGCCCGACGGAACGGTTGTCGACGGCACCAACGCCGCAAAGGTCCTCATGCACGATGTGTACTGGAACTATCCGGTCGAGGAGTCGGACGGCATCTTTGCATCCGTCGCCAGCGCTGCCTTCGACAAGATCCTTGGCGGTATCGGCGATGTCGATGTTACGAAGCTTGTCAGCGCCGTTGAGCGCGGTGCCGAAGAGGGCCGTCTGATCGCGTGGATGAGAAACGATGATGAGCAGAATGCCATCAAAGAGACGGGCATTGACGCTTCGCTGCCCGATCCGGATGACCCGAGTGCCGATCCTGTTGCCGGCGTTTACTTTAACAACCTGAGCTTCTCCAAGCTCGACTGGTACCTGAACGCCGATACGCAGATTGGCCAGGGCATCAAGAACGGTGACGGCACGTGCTCCTATCGCATCACCGTTACCCTGACGAACATCATGACGCAGGAGGAGGCTGGCAAGCTGCCCGACTACGTTGCGGCGAGCGCACCCGATGCCGCGCGTGACGACGAGCGTCTGAATGTCTCGTTGTTTGCCCCGACGGGCGGCAACATTACTGATCTGACCGTCGAGGGCACCCAGTTTGGTCTTGGCGCCGCCACGTGGCATGGAATCCCCTTCTATTCGGGCACCGTTGACCTGCATGCTGGCGAGACGACGACGATCACGTATACGCTGACCACGTCGGCCGAGGCGGGGGACAAGCCGCTTACGCTGCGTCAGACTCCTACATGCCAGGCGGCTCGCGACAGCGCGTCGGCGTAGGGTTTTTCTGGTAGCGCAGATAATCGAGTACCATTTTGGGGCGGACAGGCAATCTGTTCGCCCCTATTTTGTAAGGAGAGCGCATGAAGTACTTTGGCACCGACGGCTTTCGCGGTGAGGCCAACGTTGGGCTGACGGTAGAGCACGCTTATAAGATTGGCCGTTTTGTGGGCTGGTATTACGGCGCCAACCGCGAGCGCAAGGCACGCGTCATCGTGGGCAAGGACACGCGTCGCTCGAGCTATATGTTCGAGGCGGCGCTGGTGAGCGGCCTGGTCGCGAGCGGTGCGGACGCCTATATGCTGCACGTGATCCCCACGCCGGGCGTAGCGCATCAGACTGTGGAAGGCTGCTTCGATTGCGGCATCATGATCAGCGCGAGCCACAACCCGTTTTGCGATAACGGCATTAAGCTCGTCAACAGCGACGGCTTTAAGATGGACGAGGACGTGCTGGAGCTCATCGAGGACTACATCGATGGCAAGAGCGAAGTTCCGCTGGCCACGGGCAACCACATCGGTGCCACGGTGGACTACATGCAGGGCCGCAACCGCTACATTGCTTCGCTCATTGCAAGTGCGAACTTTTCGCTGCAGGGCGTCAAGATCGGTATCGACTGCGCCAACGGCTCGGCTTCCTCGGTGGCCAAGCCGGTGTTTGACGCGCTCGGTGCCGACGTGCGCGTGATCAATGCCGCGCCCGATGGTTTTAACATCAACGTCGATTGCGGCTCCACGCATATGGAGCGCCTGCAGCGCCATGTGGTGGAGCAGGGTCTGGACGTGGGTTTTGCCTACGATGGCGATGCCGACCGCTGCCTGGCCGTGGATGAGCGCGGTCGCGTGGTAGACGGCGACCAGATCCTGTACGTGTGCGGCGTGTATCTGAACAAACACGGTCGCCTTTCGGGCGGTACCGTGGTGCCGACGATCGCCAGCAACTTTGGCCTGATCAAGTCGTTGGAGCTTGCCGGTCTGAGCGCCGTGACCAGCGGCGTGGGCGACCGTCACGTGTATGCCAAGATGCGCGAGGGCGGTTACAGCTTGGGCGGCGAGCAGACGGGCCATACGATCTTTGGCGATATCGAGCGCACGGGCGACGGCATTATGACCTCGCTGCGCGTGATGGAAGTGATTCGTGCTGAGCGCGAGACGCTCTCGCAGCTCACGGCTCCGTGCAAGCTGCTGCCGCAGGCGCAGGTGGCCGTGCGCGTGGCGGACAAGGACGCCGCACTCGAGAACATGGGCGTGCAGAACGCCATCGCCGAGGCCGAGGCGTCGCTGGCGGGCGAGGGCCGCGTACTCGTGCGCAAGAGCGGAACCGAGTCGGTAATCCGCGTGCTGGCCGAGGCGCCCGACCAAGCATCCGCCGATGCCGCCATGAAGCGCATCGCCGCCGCGCTGGAAGCTCTGTAAGGTAGTCATTGGGGACGTTCTTAAACAACTAGGTGGAAAGGGGGCGCCGCGGATTGGTTCCGCGGCGTCCCCTTTGCGTTGGCGTGTCGGTTATGCCTTACAGCTCGTAGAGCGTGGTGAACTTGTCCTGCAGGTAGCTGCAGTAGTAGCGGGCATCGAACGCCATGCCGCACGCGCCCTTGATGAGCTCCGGCGCGTCCTTGGCGCGGCCCCACTGCCAAATGTGCTCGCCCAGCCAGGCACGGACGGGCGCCAGATCGCCGCTCGCGCAGGCACCGGTAAGGTCGATGCCGTCGCGGCACATGGCCGGCACGAACATGGCGTCGTAGGCGCTGCCCAGCGCATAGGTGGGGAAGTAACCAAACGAGCCACCGCTCCAGTGTGTATCCTGCAGGCACCCGTGCGTGTCGTCAGGAACGGGAATGCCCAGGTACTCGTTCATAAAGCGATTCCAAAGTGCGGGGATGTCCTTGGCCGTGGCCTCGCCGGCAAACAGCATGCGCTCGATCTCGTAGCGCACCATAACGTGCAGCGGATAGGTGAGCTCGTCGGCCTCGGTGCGGATCAACGACGGCTGCGCGATGTTCACGGCACGGTAGAGCGTGTCCTCGTCGACGCCGCCGTAGACCTCGGGTGCGTGTCGGCGCAGCACCTCGAGCAGCGGTCCCATAAAGGCGCGGCTGCGACCCACGGTGTTCTCAAAGAAGCGGCTCTGGCTCTCGTGGATGCCCATGGAGGTACCACCCTCAAGACAGGTGCGCGCATAGACAGGATTGACGCCCAGCTCGTACATGGCGTGTCCTGCCTCGTGGATGATGCTGAAGACGTTGGAGATGCAGTCGTTCTCGTAGATGTGCGTCGCGATGCGCGCATCACCCACGGCAAAGCCCTCGCTAAACGGGTGCTCGGTAAAGGCGAGCGTGGTGTCGTCCAGGTTCAGGCCGACAAGCTTCATCAGATCGAAGCTCATGGCACGCTGGGCAGCCTCGGGCACGCGGGCATGCAAAAAGTCGGCAGCGGGCTGCTGGCCGCGCTCGCCGATGGCGTGCACGAGCGGCACGACCGTGGCCTTGACCTCCTCGCAAAACGCGTCGAAGCTCTTGGCGGAAAGGCCGCGCTCGTACTGGTCGAGCCAAACATCGTAGGGGTCGCGCTTGGGATCCATGAGCTCTGCCTGATGCTTAAGTTGGGCGACGATTCTATCCACATAGGGCTCAAAGCTCGCCCAGTCGTTGGCCGTCTTGGCTTTGTGCCACACGGCGTCGGCCTCGCAGGTGAGCCTGGTCCAGGCCTCGGCCTCCTCGGTAGGAATAACGCTTGCCTCGCGTTGATCGCGGCCGAGCACGCGGATCTCGTCAAGCAGCTGCGGGTCGTCGATCTTGCCGCCGGCGACGGTCTCGCGTGCCAGCGAGTACACGAGTTCGACAGACTTTTCGCTGGTCAGGAGCTTATGGTGCTCGCCGGCAAGGGTGCCCATGGCGTCGGCACGGGCGGCGGCACCGTTGGCGGGAGCAATAGTCGCGCCGTCAAACTCGGCAATCTTGAGCAGGTACTCGCGAGTCCACAGCTTGCCCTCGAGCTTGCGGAATTTTTTGACGGCCTTATCGACTTTAGCGGCCTTGACGCCCTTGGCAGCCTTTGCCACGGCGGCCTGGGCCTTCTTATCGAGTTTCTTTCCCATACCGTATCCTTAATCTCGCAGGTCGAGCGCCGCAGGTGGGCGCGCGGCCAGTTTGCACAGCTACCTGCCTTGTACCCAGCGCGAACAAAACGGAACGCGGCGATATGCTCGCAGAATGTGTTATCCTATAGCCCAATGCGTTGACGGAGAGGGTTTTGCCCGTCGCGTCGCCGGCAAGAGAGGGAAGGTCATGGGCTGCAAGCCTTCCTGCGGTGGCAAGGGCCAAGCGTTCACTCCCGAGCAGCAACCTCAACGGGCACGCGGCCAGCGGCGGCGAAGCCCCAGTAGGGAAGCCGTGAGCCTCGCGACAAGGGGCAAAGAGTGGGCGCGGCGGGCCAGACATCCGCCGGGTCAAACAAGGTGGTACCGCGGAATTCAACCGTCCTTGGGCAATGCACATGCCCGAGGGCGGTTTTTTGTTACCGAACCGGGCCGCGTTTTCGCAACGTCAGACGGCGGCAGCCGCCTCGGCAAGCGGGGAACGCGAGAGACGAAAGGGAAGACATGAGTCTGATTGATGATCTGGTCAAACTCGAGGAAGAGGCCAAGGAGCTCGTCACTAGCGCCGACGACGCCGCCAAGCTCGAGGCTGCGCGCGTTGAGCTGCTCGGTCGCAAAGGCCGTATCACCGGCCTGATGCGCATGATGGGCAAACTCGCCCCCGAGGATCGTCCCATGATGGGCAAGCGCGCCAACGAGATGCGCCAGCTGATCGAGGGCATGCTCGACGAGCGCACCACCGAGATGAAGGCCGCCGCCCTCAAGCACGCACTCGAGCACGAGGCCGTCGACATCACGCTGCCGGGCATCCGTCCGCAGATCGGTCACCAGCACCTGATCAAGCAGATCATCGAGGAGGCCGAGGACATCTTCTGCGGCATCGGCTACACCGTCGAGTCCGGCCCCATGGTCGATACTTCCTACTACAACTTCACTGCGCTCAACGCCCCCATGGATCACCCGAGCCGCTCGGCCCGCGATACCTTCTACGTGGTCGATAACAACCCCGGCAGCGTCGCGCACCCCGAGGCTCACGCCCATGGCGAGTCCGACGTGCTGCTGCGCACCCAGACCTCGGGCGTGCAGATTCACACCATGGAGTCGCAGAAGCCGCCCATCTACATGATCTGCCCGGGCACCGTCTACCGTCCCGACACGGCCGACGCCTGCCACCTGCCGCAGTTCAACCAGATCGAAGGCCTGGTCGTCGACGAGGGTATCACCTTTGGCGACCTGAAGGGCACGCTCGACTACTTTGTTAAGTGCATGTTTGGCGAGGACCGCAAGACGCGCTACCGTCCGCACTTCTTCCCCTTCACCGAGCCGAGCTGCGAGGTGGACGTGAGCTGCCACGTCTGCGGCGGCAAGGGCTGCAACTTCTGCAAGCACAGCGGCTGGATCGAGATCTTGGGCTGCGGCATGGTCGACCCCAACGTCCTGATCAACTGCGGCATCGACCCCGAGAAGTATACCGGCTTCGCCTTTGGCATTGGCGCCGAGCGCGTCGCGGCACTGCGCTACGACCTGCCCGACCTCAGAACTCTCATGACTGGCGATATGCGCTTCTTGAATCAGTTCTAGGCTGCGGCTTGCCCAAGCACGGCACTTCGGCGCTCATTCGTCGCTTGCGTACCAAAGTACGCGGCGCTCCTTTTTAGGGCCGATCTGCCGCACTTGGACAACCCTCGCTTTGTAAGGAATGTTCACAAAGTTGAAGTTTCCACCTGCATCTCTTCGCAGGCTTTCAGTATGAAAGGAGAGCTAGATGCGTGTTTCTTACGACTGGCTCAAGACCATGATCGATATTCCGGAGGATCCCAAGACCCTTTCGGACGAATATATCCGTACCGGCACCGAGGTCGAGGCGATCGACACCGTGGGCGAGTCCTTCGACCACGTGGTGACCGCCCAGGTGCTCACCAAGACCCCGCACCCCGATAGCGACCACATGTATGTGTGCTCGGTCGACGTGGGTGACAAGAACCTCGACGCCGACGGCAACCCCGCTCCGCTGCAGATCGTCTGCGGCGCGCAGAACTTCGAGGCCGGTGACCACATCGTCACGGCCATGATCGGCGCTGTCCTGCCCGGCGACGTCAAGATCAAGAAGAGCAAGCTTCGCGGCGTCGTGTCCATGGGCATGAACTGCTCCGCGCGCGAGCTCGGCCTGGGCGGCGACCACTCCGGCATTATGATCCTGCCCGAGGATACGCCCTGCGGCATGCCGTTTGCCGAGTACGTGGGCTCGAGTGATACCGTGCTCGACTGCGAGATCACGCCCAACCGCCCCGACTGCCTGTCCATGATCGGCATGGCCCGCGAGACCGGTGCCATCTTCGACCGCGATTTCCACGTTGAGCTGCCCGCTATCAAGGCGGAGACCGGCCGTGCGACCGACGACGAGCTTTCCGTCGAGATTGCCGACGAGGGCCTGTGCGACCGCTACGTCGCCCGCATCGTGCGCAACGTGAAGGTCGGCCCGTCGCCCGACTGGATGGTCAAGCGCCTTAACGCCCTGGGCGTGCGCCCGCACAACAATATCGTCGACATCACCAACTATGTGATGATGCTCACCGGTCAGCCGCTGCACGCCTTTGACCTGGACACCTTTGCCGAGCGCGATGGCAGGCGCCGCGTGGTGGTTCGCGCCGCCCAGCAGGACGAGAAGTTCACGACGCTCGACGGCGAGGAGCGTGTGCTCGATGCCGGCATGGGCCTCATCACCGACGGCGAGCGCCCTGTGGCGTTGGCCGGCGTTATGGGCGGCATGGATTCCGAGATCGAGGACGATACCGTCGATGTGATGGTCGAGAGCGCCTGCTTCAACGCCGGTCGCACCTCGCACACCAGCCGCGATCTGTCGCTGATCTCCGACGCCTCCATTCGCTTTGAGCGCCAGGTTGACGAGACCGGCTGCGTGGATGTTGCCGACATTGCCTGCGCGCTGATTGAGGAGATCGCCGGCGGCGAGGTCGCCCCCGGCTATGTGGACGTGTTCCCCGCGCCCAAGACCATCGACAGCATCAAGCTGCGCCTGGCCCGCGTGCACGCCATCTGCGGTGCCGACATCGAGTCCGACTTTATCGAGCGCTCGCTCACCCGCCTGGGCTGCACCGTCGAGCGCGACGGCGAAGACTTTATGGTTACCCCGCCGAGCTTCCGCCCCGACCTGCCGCGCGAGATTGACCTGATCGAGGAGGTCCTGCGCCTGTGGGGCATGGGCCGCGTGACGGCGACCATCCCGGCTGCCAAGAACCACATTGGCGGCCTGACCCGCGAGCAGAAGCTCACCCGTAAGGTCGGCGAGATCCTGCGCGCCTGCGGCCTCAACGAGACCACGACTTTCGGCTTTGCCGCCCCGGGTGACCTGGAGAAGATCGGTATGCCCACCGAGGGCCGCGGTTGCCCCGTGGTGCTCATGAACCCGCTGGTAGCCGAGCAGACCGAGATGCGTCGTTCGCTGCTGCCGGGCCTGCTGCAGTCCGTGGCCTACAACGAGGCGCACGGTACGCCCAACGTGCACCTGTACGAGGTCGGCAGCCTGTTCCACGGTCGCGAGAACGCCAGCCTGCCCAAGGAGACCAAGTCCGTGGCGGGTGTGCTCTCGGGCCAGTGGAGCGAGCGGTCCTGGAACATGAAGTACCGCAAGCTGCGCTTCTTCTTTGGCAAGGGCATTGTCGAGGAGCTGCTTGCCCAGCTGCGCATCGAGAAGGTTCGCTTCCGTCCCGTCGAGGGCGAGGGCTATGCCTTCCTGCAGCCGGGTCGTGCTGCCGAGGTTCTGTCCGGCGGCACTGTGCTGGGCTGGGTCGGCGAGATTCACCCCGAGGCGCGCGAGGCGATGGGCATCGACGAGGTCGTCGTTGCCTTTGAGCTCGACCTGGGCAAGCTGATTAAGGGCGCCCGCAATCAGGAGAACTACCGCGAGTTCTCGCAGTACCCGGCCGTTGAGCACGACCTTGCTATCGTGGTCGACAACACTGTGACCTGCGAGGATCTTGAGCGCCGCATTACCAGCGCCGGCGGCAAGCTGCTCGAGGGCGTGCGCCTGTTCGACGTCTACCGCGATCCCATCCGCATCGGAGCGGGCAAGAAGTCCATGGCCTTTGCGCTTACGTATCGCTCCGACGACCATACGCTGACCAGCGAAGAGGTCGAGAAGGCGCACCAGAAGATCGTCACCAAGGTGTGCAAGGGCGTAAACGGCGAGGTCCGCGGCTAGGGCTTGCGCTGGGTATAGGCCAGCGGTGGCTGCCGCCGAGTCCTACGTGATTGCTATGCTCGGTATAAGGCACTGCTGAGCCTGCATATATGACACGCGCATTACATAACGGCGTGCTGCTTTGTCGGCAGCGCGCCGTTTTGCTATGATAGCCCGCGGCGTGTTACGAATCTGACATTACGTAACACTGGAAAGGTGATTCAAGCGGCGTTGCAATTCCGTGCGCCGATAACCGGGAGGCGTACATGCACATTCCAGATAATTATCTGTCCCCGCAGACCGATGCCGTCATGGCGGTGGCGATGGTGCCCGTTTGGGTCCATTGCATCAAAAAGGTACGCGCCACGCTCGATCGCGAGCACATGGCTTTCCTGGGCATCTGCGCTGCGTTCTCCTTCTTGCTCATGATGTTTAACGTGCCGCTGCCCGGTGGCACCACGGGTCACGCCGTCGGCGGCGCACTCATCGCGCTGCTGCTGGGCCCCGAGGCCGCGGCCATTGCGGTTTCGGTCGCACTGGCACTGCAGGCGCTGCTGTTTGGCGACGGCGGCATCCTGTCCTTTGGAGCCAACTGCTTCAACATGGCATTTGTGCTGCCATTTGTGGCAGCCATCGTGTTCCGTGCGCTCAACGGCCGCCTGCACGACAAGAGCTGGGGCACTTCGGTTTCTGCCATCGTGAGCGGCTGGATCGGCTTGTGCGTGGCTGCCCTGTGCGCTGCCATCGAGTTCGGCATTCAGCCGATGCTCTTCACCAACGCCTCGGGTGCCCCGCTATACTGCCCCTTCCCGCTGTCTGTTTCCATTCCGGCCATGTTGATTCCGCACATGCTTGTAGCCGGTGTGGTCGAGGGCGTGGCGACTGCCGCGATCTACGGCTTTATCAAGAAGACGGCGCCGAGTGTTATCGTCGGGCCCGAGGCCGTCGATGGACAGCTTGCCGGCGATGGTACTGCCAAGAAGACCTCGCTGGTCCCCACGCTCATTCTGGTCGCCGTGCTTGTCGTGGCTACGCCGCTCGGCTTGCTTGCCACAGGTGACGCATGGGGCGAGTGGGACGCCGAGGGCGCCGCGACCGCCGTTCAGGAGGCTGGTGACGACAGTCTGCAGACTTCGGTTGGCCTCGATACTCCGACCTTTGCCGATGCCCTGCCCACGGGCGATTATCTGCAGGCCTATTCCGAGGAGCAGGGCCTTGGCTTTGCCGGTCAGGCTGCCATGTATATCCTGTCCGGCGTGATTGGCGTGGCGGTGCTCACCATCGCATTCCGCCTGATCTCGCTGACGGTTAAGGAAAGCGGTGCTCATGGCAATAGCCGAACTGCCTAGCTGGCTTGCGGCCGAGGAGCGATATGAGCCCGTGGGGGCTCGGCATCGTGTGATGCAAAAGAATGTCCTGCACCTGGCGAGCCTGCTTGAGCGGGTTCGCCTGGGTGGAGGCACGCACGAGGGCGGGTCGATGGTCGACCGCGCCCTTTCTTGCGTTTCGGCTCCGGTGCGCCTGGTGGGGATGTTCGTTTGCGTCCTGTGCGTGTGTCTGACGCAGAGCCCGCTGTACCTGATGCTGATGGCGGCTATCGCGCTGGTGCTGGTCGCGGTGCGCCCCGCGCGCGGGTTGCGCGCGACTTTTGTACCGGCGCTTGGCGCCACGGGGCTTGCGGTGGTTCTGGCGCTGCCTGCCCTGTTGCTGAGCGCGTCTGCCATGGGCGCCATGCTCAAGATCGCGCTCAAGACGTTTATTAATGTGTCGCTGGTGCTGGGTGTTTCGTGGACGCTCACCTGGAGCCGCATGTCGGCGGCGCTCAAAATGCTGCATCTACCCGACGAGGTCATCTTTACGTTTGATATGGCGCTCAAGCACATCGAGGTGCTGGCCCGAACGGCGCACAATCTGTGCGAATCGGTCATGCTGCGCAGCGTTGGCCGTGCGCCTGAGGGATTTTCGCGTACCGATTCGATCGCGGGTATCATGGGCATGACCTTTATCAAGGCGATGGAATGCAGCCGCGCGATGGACGAGGCCATGCTCTGCCGCGGCTTTGCCGGCGCGTATCCGGCTCCCGCGCGGAGCGGCTTTGGCTGGTGCGATGCGGTCTATGCGGTCGGCGTGGCGTTGCTCGCCGTGTTGTGTGCGGTACTGTAGCGCGGGCGGTCTAGCCGTCGATGTGAGTAGGGAAGGGCGACGTTTTGACGATCGATATGAATAGTGCGGCGGGCACGAACGGTGCGGGCGGCGCCGAGGGCGCGCCGCTTATTGAGTTGCGCGACGTGGTGTTCTCCTATGCGGGGCATACGGTTGTCGATGGCGTGTCGCTGCAGGTCGATCGTGGTGAACTCGTTGCCCTGCTCGGTCCCAACGGCTGCGGTAAGACGACGATTATGCGTCTTATTAACGGCCTTGAACTCGCGGACGCAGGGGCATACCTGTTTGACGGGTGTATGGTCGATGCGACATATCTCAAGGATTCCGCGACGGCCCAGCGGTTTCATCAGCGCGTGGGCTTTGTGTTCCAGAATGCCGACGCCCAGTTGTTCTGCGCTACGGTGGGTGAGGAAGTTGCTTTTGGTCCCGCGCAGATGGGGCTGCCGGCAGACGAGCTCGACCGTCGCGTGCATGATGCCATGGAACTGTTTCAAGTTGCCGACCTGGTCGATGCCTCGCCCTATCAGCTTTCGGGTGGGCAAAAGAAGCGTGTGGCGCTGGCGGCAGTCGTATCGATGAACCCCGATATCTTGGTTCTCGACGAACCTACTAATGGGCTCGACGAGGATTCATGCGACATCGTGGTCAACTTCTTGCTGGCCTACGTCGCGGCGGGTAAGACGGTCTTGATGAGCACACATCACCAGGATTTGGTGCGACGCCTGGGTGCCCGTGCAATCTATATCGATCGATATCACCATGTGGTCGAGGCGCCGGTGTCGTCGTATGGAACCGAGAGCGGCGCTGCGGAATAGTTGCTGCGTAGAGCGTGCGTAGCCGCCCGCGCGGCTTTGCCGTGATGGTATAGTTATCCAGGTTTTTATGGGGGTGGCTATGCCAAGCTGGAACATTCATATCGCTCAGACGGAGCGTTTGCTGGAGCGCACCGGTGCGCTTGCCAATAGCGTGCGCGATCGCAATGCCTTTTTGTTTGGCTGCGTGGTTCCGGATATCTTCGTGGGCTATATGGTCCCTGGCATCGCCGATCCCATCCCATACCGCATTACGCACTTTGCAAAGCCCGAGCCTATCCCTAAGCCGCGCGAGCACGAGTTCTGGGATACCTATGTGGCGCCGCTGCTCAAAGGGGCGCCTGTTGGTACGCCGGCTGCCGCGACCTCGATTGTCGAGGAGCGCGAGCGACTCAATCGGGTACATTATCCCCAACGCTACAAGGATGCCGAGCCGGTTGCCGGTCCCGGTGCTAACGAGCTTTCGCTCGCGCCCGATGACGTGGCGCAGTCGCTGCTCGATCTGACGCTGGGCGTTTGGTCTCACCTCGTGGCCGATACCGTGTGGAATACGCGCGTGAATCAGTACCTGGAGGCGCACGGCGGCAAGCCGTGCGAGGAATTCCGCATTAAAAAGCAAGGCGACTTTGACTGGTTTGGTAAGACGCTCGGGATCGTTTCGATTCCGCGCGCGACCGATCGCCTGTATACTGCGGCGACGCGTTTTGGTCAGTATCCCATCCATAAGGAGTATGTGCTCAAGACCATTGGCGTTATGCACGAGATTGTACGCGAAAACCCCGGCGAGCCCGACCATCCGCCATACCGCCTGCTGACCGAGAAATTCTTCGACGCAACGTTTACCGAGGTCATCGAGCTGACCGAGGCGGGTTTTGCCGCCCGTGTCGAATCGCCCGATGTGCCTGCGCTGCCCCTGATTGCTAGCTGCTAGCTGGCCGGCCCGGCAGTGAATAGCTCAACCCAATCGACAAGTAGCTCTTGCCGTAAGGTATCTTCGGCAATGCGCTCCTGTTTGGTCTTTGGGATGTGGGGAAGCCCGGCCTTTTTATGGATGAGCTCGGCTATGTGATCGAAGCTCTTCTTCTCCTTGATCTGGTCATAGGTAATTTGGATGACGTCGTAGCCCATGCTTGTGAGTGCGGTGGCGCGCTCGGCACCGGAGAGGCTCGCGGCTTCGCTGTCGTGGGCAGAGCGGCCTTGGCATTCCAGAATGACGCCCATGCTGTCGGTGGCGCTTTCGATGAGGATATCGGCGTAGCAGCAGGTTTTGTCATACAGCGAACGTGCGGCTTCACTGAGCGGGATGCGCGCGTTGTTGGCGATCTCGATGCCCTGGCCGCCCTCGTCGCGGGGGAGCGAGATAAGCATGGAGGTCTGTACTTCGAAGGGCGAGGCGGCCTGCCCCGTCATGTGCTCGGCCGCCCAGCGCAGTTGTTTGACGCCGCGCAGGCCTGCGGCTTGCTTGGCGAACGCGGCGATATCCGTTGCGGTAAGAAGCGGCGTGCGCTTCCACAAGTTGGTGTCATTGCCCTTGGTGTCGTTAACTCGCTCCCAGCCGCAGTTGGGTGGAATGAACTTAAGCGAAATAGCTTCATCGAGTTGTTGTTGCGTTCGCTCGCAGGGCTTAAACACTGCAAAGGAGCTGCACATCTCGTAGCACGCCATGAGTAACTGGTTGCGTGAGACCTGCGTGGCAAGGCTGAGCAGCGTGAACTCCGGTGAAGTGACATCAAATCCATGTTCAGTCTGTCTAAACGACCCAGGAGGCGGCTCTTGGGTTAGCAGACGGCTATGAAATAGCTTTCCGTTCGCGCGCTGTTTCCTTTCACTCACGGATCTCCAAACTGGTGTGCCGAGCAAGTCTTTAAATACCGGTTGTTTTGAGTAATGCACCAAGCGATGGTCATGGTCGGGCGGCAGGATTGCCGGATAGAGTCCCAGTATTTGGGGCGGGATGCGATAGTACTGAAAAGCCGTAGGTCCGCAGGCAAGAAATGACATAGCGATCCGATCGTTTGAGCGTTGTTTGGGCTAGAAAAGCTATCCGTTTCGGAAGTGCGGTGAAAAAGACAAATAGGTCAGGTACAAGCGGTATTTAAGCCAACTTTATCAGGGGTTTTGTTGAAATAAAAGGACTTATGCTCGTGGGTAAGCAATTTTTCCCCGCACTTCCGAAAACGCGGTTGATCTGGTTCTTGCTAAAACGATTTAGCAGCGTCGGTTAAGGTGTGGGTTTGCCACCGGGCGAACACTTTTAGCGCTTGGGGCTTTATTTTTTGGGCCTCGGAGGGCGGATTTCGCGCTTTTGGTAATGAAATGGGTGCGTGCCATGCCGTGCGGTAGGCATCGGTGCACAGAAAAAGGGCCCGGAAGGCAATGCCTTCCGGGCCCTTTGCAATGCAAATCTGCTTGCAAGTGCGATTTAGCGCACCTGAGCGACGTAAGCGACGTTGGTCGAGGAGACCTTGTCCTCGAGCTGGACGCTCATGCGGGGATCGCCGGCGGTAGCGACGGTCAAATCGCCAGTCTTGACGTAGCCGAGCTCCTTAGCGGTCTCGATCGCCTTGACGATCGTGCCGTTGACGGTGCCCTGGGTAATCTCTGCCTGGTGCGGGATGACGCCCCAGTACATGATCATCTGCTGGACGGCCCACTCGTGGCGGGAGAACGCGCAGATCGGCATGTTGGGACGGAAGTGCGAGATCAGGCGGGCAGTACGACCAGTGGTCGTCGGCACGGTGATGCACTTGGCGCCAACGGTGGTGGCCATGTTCACAGCGGACATACCCACAACGTTGTTGACGACGCGGGTGCCGTGAGCGTCAGCCGGAACCTCGAGCGGAGCGTGAGCCGGGAGGTACTTCTCGGTCTCGAGAGCAATGCTGGCCTGCATCTTAACGGCCTCGACCGGGTACTTACCGGCAGCGGACTCGCCGGAAAGCATAACGGCGTCGGTGCCGTCGTAGATGGCGTTAGCAACGTCGGCAACCTCGGCGCGCGTCGGGCGCGGGTTCTGCTGCATGGAGTCGAGCATCTGCGTAGCGGTGATAACGGGCTTGTAGGCCGCGTTGCACTTGGCGATGATCTCCTTCTGGATGTGCGGAACGAGCTCGGGCTTGATCTCGATGCCCAGGTCGCCACGGGCGACCATGATGCCGTCGGAAGCCTCGAGGATCTCGTCGAAGTTCTCGACGCCCAGGGCGCACTCGATCTTCGGGAAGATCGTCACGTGCTCGCCACCGTTCTCGCGGCAAAGCTCGCGGATGCCGCGGACGGACTCGCCGTCACGGATGAAGGAAGCGGCGATGTAGTCGATGTTCTCGGTCAGGCCAAAGAGGATGTCCTGACGATCGCGCTCGGTGATGGCGGGCAGCGAGATGTTGACGTTGGGCATGTTGACGCCCTTGCGCTCGCCGATCAGGCCGTCATTCTTGACGACGCAGGTCATGTCCTGGCCGTCGACGGACTCGACCTCGAGGGCAACCAGACCGTCATCGATCAGGATAAGGGAGCCCTTCTCGACCTCGGAGGGCAGAGCCAGGTAGTCGAGGGAGATGTGCTCAGAGGTGCCGTGGAAATCCTCGGACGTGGGCTGAGCGGTGACGACGATCTTATCGCCGGTCTTGACGGCAACCTTCTTGCCATCGACCAGAAGGCCGGTGCGGACCTCGGGGCCCTTGGTGTCGAGCAGGATGCCGACGGGCAGACCGAGCTCCTTGGAAATACGACGGACGCGCTCGATGCGACCGTGGTGCTCGTCGTAGGATCCGTGCGAGAAGTTAAAACGGGCGACGTTCATGCCCGCCTTGATCATCTCACGGATGGTCTCGTCGCTATCGCAGGCGGGACCCATGGTGCATACAATCTTGGTGCGCTTGTACATTCAGACCTCCATCTGACATCGTCTTGCGCTGATAGATAAACCATAAGAAATAAAACTGAGATGATTATAACGAAATGACGACCGAATACCCTCAAAAATCGACCGTATGCCGAATTAGAAGTTCTTTTTTTGCGGTAAAAACGGTATATGGAAAATCTTTACCAACCGTTCTGACCGCTGCTATCTGGGCGATATTTCAGTTTGACGATGCGCCGAAGAAAAAACGTTTTATCAATGTTGAGCATCACACGGTCTGCATCGTTGCACTCGAGCCGTGTTTCCAATTGGAATGTTTTGGCTAGACGCGCCGCTTTGGGGTACCATAGCCCCACTATCAACTGCCGCTCAGCACGGCAGCCTTGATGAGCCCTTGCCCTTCTCCTGGGAATTATGATCGGGCATCAATCTGCTGAGTGGCCCGAATCCCAGGAGGGGACTCTATATGCAAAAGGAATACCTGTCCGCTGCGGCGGAGGTACTCAGCGACCAAGGTGTCGATGAGAACCTCGGCCTGAGCAACGACGAGGCGTCGTCGCGCCTCGCCAAGACAGGCCCTAACAAGCTCGAGGAAGCCGAGAAGACGCCGTTGTGGAAGCGCTTCTTTGAGCAGATGGCCGACCCCATGGTCATCATGCTGATCGTTGCCGCCGTCATCAGTGCACTCACGGGCATGGTCAAGGGTGAGGCGGACTTTGCCGACGTCGCCATCATCATGTTCGTCGTTATCGTCAACTCGGTGCTGGGCGTGGTTCAGGAGGCCAAGAGCGAGGAAGCTCTCGAGGCATTGCAGGAGATGAGCGCGGCGCAGTCCAAGGTTCTGCGCGACGGCAAGCTCGTGCACCTGCCGAGTGCCGAGCTCGTACCTGGCGATGTGATCATGCTCGAGGCGGGCGACTCCGTCCCGGCCGACTGCCGCGTGCTCGAGAGCGCCACGATGAAGATCGAAGAGGCTGCACTCACCGGTGAGTCCGTGCCTGTCGAGAAGCATGCCAACGTGATCGAGCTCGCCACCGGCACCGATGACGTGCCGCTCGGCGACCGCAAGAACATGTGCTACATGGGCTCCACCGTGGTGTACGGCCGTGGCCGCGCCGTCGTAGTCGGTACCGGCATGGATACCGAGATGGGCAAGATCGCCGGCGCCCTGGCCGAGGCCAAGGAAGAGCTCACGCCGCTGCAGGTGAAGCTTGCCGAGCTCAGCCGCATCCTCACCATCATGGTTATCGTCATCTGCGTCGTTATCTTTGGTGTCGATATCATCCGCCACGGCGTGGGCAACGTTCTTACCGACCCGACCGCCCTGCTCGATACCTTTATGGTCGCCGTCTCGCTCGCCGTCGCTGCCATCCCCGAGGGTCTGGTCGCCGTCGTGACCATCGTGCTGTCGCTTGGCGTGACCAAGATGGCCAAGCGCCAGGCAATCATCCGCAAGCTCTCTGCCGTCGAGACTCTCGGCTGCACGCAGACCATCTGCTCCGACAAGACCGGTACCCTTACCCAAAACAAGATGACCGTCGTCAAGCACGAGCTCGCTGCGCCTAAGGAGAAGTTCCTGGCCGGAATGGCGCTGTGTTCCGATGCCCAGTGGGACGAGGACCTGGGCGAGGCCGTGGGCGAGCCGACTGAGTGCGCGCTCGTCAACGATGCCGGCAAAGCTGGTCTTACTGGCCTGACTGCCGAGCACCCGCGCGTGGGCGAGGCCCCGTTCGACTCGGGCCGTAAGATGATGTCCGTGGTCGTCGAGACCCTGGACGGCGAGTATGAGCAGTACACCAAGGGCGCGCCCGACGTGGTGATCGGCCTGTGCACCCACATCTACGAGGGCGATAAGGTCGTTCCGCTGACCGAGGAGCGTCGTGCCGAGCTCGTGGCCGCCAACAAGGCCATGGCCGACGAGGCCCTGCGCGTGCTGGCGCTGGCAAGCCGCACCTACACCGAGGTCCCGAGCGACTGCAGCCCCGCTGCGCTCGAGCACGACCTGGTCTTCTGCGGCCTGTCCGGCATGATTGACCCTGTCCGCCCCGAGGTCGCCGACGCCATCCGCGAGGCCCACGATGCCGGTATTCGCACCGTCATGATCACGGGCGACCACATCGACACCGCCGTGGCCATCGCCAAGCAGCTGGGCATCGTCACCGATCGCAACCATGCCATCACCGGTGCCGACCTCGATCGCATGAGCGACGAGGAACTCGACGCGCACATCGAGGACTACGGCGTGTACGCCCGCGTCCAACCCGAGCACAAGACACGCATCGTCGAGGCTTGGAAGTCGCGCGACCAGATCGTGGCCATGACGGGCGACGGCGTCAACGACGCCCCGTCCATCAAGCGCGCCGACATCGGCGTGGGCATGGGCATTACTGGTACCGACGTCACCAAGAACGTCGCCGACATGGTGCTCGCCGACGACAATTTCGCTACCATCATCGGTGCCTGCGAAGAGGGCCGTCGCATCTACGACAACATCCGCAAGGTCATCCAGTTCCTGCTTTCGGCTAACCTTGCCGAGGTCTTCTCGGTGTTCATCGCCACGCTCATCGGCTTTACCATCTTCCAGCCGGTGCAGCTGCTGTGGGTGAACCTGGTCACCGACTGTTTCCCCGCGCTCGCGCTGGGCATGGAGGACGCCGAGGGCGACATCATGAAGCGCAAGCCGCGCAACGCCAAGGACGGCGTCTTTGCCGGACATATGGGTCTGGACTGCGTGGTCCAGGGCCTAATCATCACCGTGCTGGTGCTGGCGAGCTTCTTTGTGGGCGTGTACTTTGACATGGGCTACATCCACATCGCCGATATGATCGCCGGCAATGCCGACGAGGAAGGCGTGATGATGGCGTTCATCACGCTCAACATGGTCGAGATTTTCCACTGCTTCAATATGCGCAGCCGTCGTGCGTCGCTGTTCACCATGAAGAAGCAGAACAAGTGGCTGTGGGCTTCCGCCGCGCTGGCACTGGTGCTGACGGTGATCGTGACCGTGCAGCCGACGCTTGCCGAGATGTTCTTTGGCCCTGTGACGCTTGAGCTCAAGGGCGTTCTTGCCGCGCTGGGTCTGGCCTTCCTGATCATCCCGCTGATGGAGATCTACAAGGCGATCATGCGCGCGGTCGAGAAGGAGTAACGTTCTCGTCCGGGCCCGCCCCACGCCCTTTCTCCCTCACTGGTCCTCGCGCTTCGCGCTGCGGGATCGTTCGGGAGAAAGGGCTTCCGGGGCGGGCCCTGCGGTATCCTTGCTGGCTTTTCTCCCGCGCGGATGATAAAGGGCTGAGGGAAAGTTTGTGAGCCGATCGAGCGTTTGCCCGGCCAGCTCTTTTTGATTTAAAATACCTGCTCAGTTGTGATTTATGGTGCTGGGAGGCGCTTGTGGGCAAGGCTAAGGCTAAAGCGAAGAAAAAGACGACGGGGGCGCGGGCTAAGCGCGATCGTCGTCGGAAGCTTGCGACCGAGGCCCCCGCATCAGCCGAGGAGCTGCTGGCAAACGTGCCGGGACTCGACGCGCTGCAGGATGTTCCGGCGTTCGATGACCTGCCGGTCGATGAAGCTCAGCAAGCGGCATTTGACGACTTTTGCGCACATGCCGAGGAGCCCGAGCAGATGCAGCTTGGCGCCGTGGTACGCTTGGATCGCGGGTTTCCGCTGGTGGCGACTGCCGATGATGCCTTCCGCGCCGAGCATGCCGTGGGGTTTGCCAAGTCGCGCGGCGAGGACGAGGTCCTGCTGCCTGCCGTGGGCGACCGTGTGGCGGTGCGCCGCGCTCCCGGGCACGATATGGGCGTGATTGAGTGCGTGCTGCCACGCCGTACGAGCTTTGAGCGTTGGCGCGGCCGTGCCCGTGGAGAGCGCCAGGTGCTCTGCTCCAACGTGGATAGCGTGCTAATCGTGCAGGCGCTCGGTGCCGGTGAGGTGCTGCTCGACCGCGTGGCGCGCTCGCTGGTGTTGGCGCTCGACTGCGATGCCGAGCCGGTGGTGGTGCTCACCAAAGCTGACCGCTGCGATGCCGAGGAGCTCGAGCGCGATCTGGACCGCGTGCGCCGCCTAGTGGGCCCGGACGTGCGCGTGATCGTGACGTCTTCTGCCGAGGGCCGCGGCCTGGACGAGGTCCGTGCCTGCGTGCCTGCCGGGAGCTGCGCCATGATTCTGGGCGAGTCGGGTGCCGGCAAGTCGACGCTGCTCAATGCACTGCTGGGCCACGATACGTTGGCGACCGGCGGTGTGCGCGAACGCGACGACCAGGGCCGTCACACTACCGTCGCGCGCGTGATGGTGGCGCTGCCGGGCGACGCCGGCGTGATCGCCGATGCCCCGGGCCTGCGCAGCCTACCGCTCGTGGGTCACGAGCGGGGTCTGGCGTGCGCCTTCCCCGAGATTGTCGAGGCATCGCACGCGTGCCGGTTTGGCGATTGCACGCATACCCATGAGCCGGGCTGCGCCGTTCGCGAGGCCGAGGACGCCGGGCAGATCGACAGCCTGCGTCTGGAAACGTTCCAAAACCTGGCGTCATCCATGCGCGTGAGCGCTCAAATGCTCGATCCCGATGTCCATCTGTAATTGATTTTTCCTATGACAGCCGTCTCCCAACTGTTCGGGAGACGGCTTTTTTGCTGCGGAAAAGCCTCGAAACATGCAGTTTGCTGACGTGCTGGCCAAAACCTTGCCACGAGCTTGACGGGCTGGTCAGCTTTTGGTCAGCGATTGGTTTGACATCGAAAACCAAGATCGCGATTGCGCCGCTTTGCGCTCTGACTGCCCAGACAATGGTGGTACGGGCATTCGCCCGGCACTGCCATGAGAGGAGCGGCCGTGAACAAGAGCAAGCGCATCGCCATCAGTCTGGTCGCGGGCGTGCTCGCTGCTCTGCTCTGCATGGTTTACGGCTCGTCGATCCGCTCGCAAGCCGAACAGGTCCAGGCTGAGACCTTGGCCAAGTACAGTGGCGATCGCGTCGAGGTATGCGTCGCGGCGCGCGATATCGATGTGGGCGAGACCCTCGATGAGACCAATGTCATAACCCAGGAATGGCTGACGAGTCTGCTGCCGCGTGACGCGGCGACCGAGCTGCGCCAGGTGCGCGGCGACGTGACGACTTCGCGTATTCCCAAAAACGCCGTGATCTGCAATGTCTACACCAAGGCCGAGAGCCACAAGCTCGAGGTGCCTAAGGGCAAGGTCGCCGTTTCGGTGGCGGTCGATGCCGAGCACTCGGTCGGCGGTGCCACGGGCGTGGGCAGCTATGTGGACGTGTACGTGCAAAAAGATGGCGTAACCGATCGACTGTGCGGCGCGCACGTGATCGATACCAGTGAGAATTCCGGTGCCACGCGCGAGGGCAAGATCGAATGGGTGACGCTGGCGGCTGACCCCGAAGACGTCAAGGAACTGCTGGGGGCATCGGGCAAGGGAACGGTCAGCTTGACGATTCCCGCCACGGCGCGCGGCAAAAAGAGCGGAGGCGACGAGTGATGAAGGCGATCTGGCTTGCGTGCTGCGCGTGCGGCGATTACGGGCTGTTGCAGCAGGAAGTCGAGGGCCGTGATGCGGGTGCACAGGTGCTTCGCGTGGGTGACCTGGACGGGCTGGTTTCCATGGCGCGGGCGTTTCCGTCGCGCCGCGGGGCTGCCATCATCGCGGCGTCTCTGTTTGATATCGAAGATGTGCGCAAGACTGTTGCGCGCCTGACGGCCGAAGGCCGCGTGAGTCGCGTGGTCGTGTTGATAGAAGTGCTCGATCCGTCGGATATCGAGGGACTGTTTCGCGCGGGGGCGACCGAGGTCATCGCTGCGCACAGTATATGCGGCAACGGGCGCGCGGGCGAGGGAGCGGTTGATTCCGATCGGCGCATGACGATTGAGCCCGATGCTTTTGTTGATAGGGAACCCGGGGCGCCTCGCGCTACAAGAGGCCCGCGTGTTGATGATTATGGAAAAGCGGAAGCCGAGCATGGTCGGCGCCCCCGGAACCCCCTTGTATACGATGACGCTGGAGGGCCGGCACAGCATGCTGGCGACTCCCCGGCTGTAGATATGGGATACGTGCACGGCGTGAATCTGGCGGATGAACTCGACGAAGTTGAGGGCTTTGCCGGGTGCGGCGAGTTGTCGCTGATGCAGCATGAGCAGATTGCACAGAACGAGCCTGCCTTGCAGACCGAACAAGCCGCCATGCCGGCTTGGACGCAGCGTGTGGTTGCGGCGGGGGAGACGGGGACGCTGTCGCCGACGCCCGCCCCGCCGCCTCCGATGCTGCCGGCAGACGCTGCCGCTCCGCAGCATCGAGCTCCGGTCATCTGCGCCATTTCGGGTTCGGGCGGTTGCGGCAAGTCGACAATCGTTGCCACCATGGCACACACATCGTCGCTGTTGGGCTTGCGTGCCGCCGTGCTCGACCTGGACCTGATGTTTGGAAACCTTTACGACTTGTTAGGCGTCGATGCTCCGCGCGATATGGCGGCACTTATCGAGCCGTCGGCGGCGGGCGCGCTCACCGAGCCGGATATCGTAGCCACATCGATGCGCGTGGCGCCGGGCGTTACGCTCTGGGGTCCCGTCGCGGCGCCCGAGCAAGCCGAGCTCATGGCACGTCCGGTGGAGCTATTGCTTGATGTCCTGCGTCGCGAATCCGACGTGGTCTTTATCGATACCTCGGTCTTTTGGGGCGATGCCGTGGCGGCTGCGGTGGCGGCGAGCGACCGTTGCCTGGTCGTTGGCGATGCGGCGGTGTCGTCCGCGACATCGGCGTCGCGCGCCATTGAACTGGCAAGTCGAGTAGGTGTGCCGCGCACGCGCATGAGCGCCGTGTTCAACCGGTTCGGTGCGCGCGGGGCAGACGAGGACGTCGCCATGCGCTTTGAGATTGCCTGTGCGTTGAGCTCCAAGATTCGTATCGCCGATGGCGGGCAGGATCTCGCCGCGCTCATGGCGTTTGGGCGCGCTGACGAGGCAGTGGGGCAGACCAGCGCTTTTGCGACCAGCGTGCGCGAGGCCACGCGCGAGATGCTCGTGGAACTGGGGTGCGCCGTCGGCCCTTGGAGCGATATGGTCGCCGACCGTGCAATGCGCACCGAACGCCCGCGTATTCGCCTTCCCTGGTCGCGCGAGGGTGATCAGCGATGAGCCTGCAAACGAGGATTAAGGCTGCCGGCGCTGCAGCGGCGGCAGCGCCTGTAGATGCGGGGCGTCGCCGCGCGGTGAAACGACGCACCAAGCGCGCCGTGATGGACCGCATGGGTTACGACGAAGTGGCGCGTATCAGCGCCTATATCGACCCGGCACTTGCCCGCTCGGAATTGCGTCCTGCGGTGGAGGCGGCGCTCAATGTTGAGGAGCCGACCGATCTCGCGACGCCCGAGCGCGAGACTATCATCGACGAGATTTTGGATGACGTGGTGGGCTTGGGGCCGTTGCAGCCGCTCATCGAGGACGACACCGTTACCGAAATCATGATCAACGGCTGCCGCTCGGCTTTCTTTGAACGCGGCGGCGTCTTGTACCCCATCGAGCATGCGTTTGAGGATGATGAGCAGATCCGGGTGCTTATCGACCGCATCATCTCGCCACTTGGCCGCCGTATCGACGAGCGCAGCCCCATCGTCAACGCCCGCCTCAAAACGGGCTATCGCGTCAACGCGGTGATTCCGCCTGTGGCGATTGACGGACCGATTCTCACCATCCGAAAGTTCTCGGACCGTATCTGCTCGCTGGACGAGCTTGTGGGGCTGGGGTCGCTGCCGCTTTGGTATGCGCAGCTGCTGTCGTGCGCGGTGTCGCTGCGACAGGACCTGGCGGTTGCGGGAGGCACGGGATCTGGTAAGACCACCCTGCTCAACGCGTTGTCATGCGAGATCTCCACCGGCGAGCGCATCGTGACGATCGAGGACTCTGCTGAGCTCAAGTTTGCGCATCATCCGCACGTGGTGCGCCTAGAGGCGCGCGAGGCTTCAATTGAGGGCGAGGGCGCGGTGACGATCCGCGACCTGGTGACCAATGCCCTGCGCATGCGCCCCGACCGCATCGTGGTGGGCGAGGTGCGCGGTGCCGAGTGCTGCGACATGTTGCAGGCCATGAACACGGGCCACGACGGGTCGCTCACCACGCTTCATGCGGGTTCCGAGCAGGAGACCGTGGTGCGTCTGACGTTGCTTGCACGTTATGGCATCGATCTGCCGAGCGAGCTCATCGAGGAGCAGATTGCCATGGCGCTCGACGGCATCGTGATGTCCGAGCGCCACGCCGATGGCAGGCGTTTCGTCTCCTCGTATTCGGGGGTGCGTCGCGCCGCGTCGGGCGGCGTAGAGCTCGAGCGCTATGTGACTTTCGATGCCGCCGAGCGCACCTGGAAGCTTGACCGCGAGCCGCCGTTTATCGCAGAAGGCCTGCGGTCGGGGACGCTCACACAAGAGGAGGTGGACGAATGGAGGTCGCTGTGCCCCTCGTCGTAGGGGGTTTGGCAGGGTTTTCTGTTGCGACGGCGTGCGGGGCGGAACCTCGTGTGCCGCAGGTACCGCCGGCGGAGCTGGCGCGTCAGGCGCTCGAGACGGTGGCAGAGAAGCTGCCGCGTGAGCTGGTGGAAAACGATCCGCTGAAAAAGATCGCCCGTTCGTGGGCATCGCTGGCTCCGGCGCGTCGCCTTGGCCTCGCGATCGAGGATGCTTCGGGGTGTTTGGCGTTTCTGCTGCTATCGAGCGGTGTCTGCTGCGTTTTGCTAACGATGGTGTCGTTATCGCCCCTCGGATTTGCCTTGGGACTTGTTGCTCCGTTTGCCGTTGGCGCCGCTCGGGATGGCTTTGAGAGCCGGCGCGAGCAACACGATGCAGAAGAGGCCATGCCCGAGGCGTTTACCGCACTTTCCATGTCGCTTGCCTCGGGACATTCGCTGGCCCAGGGCATGCGCTTTGTGGGCGCTCATGCGCAAGAACCGGTGCATACCGAGTTTTTGCGGGTGGCGGCGGCAATCGATTGCGGCATCTCGGCGACCGACGCGCTCGATGACTTGCTCGTGCGCATCGACGCCCCCGGCCTTTCGCTTGTGACCTTGGCGCTTAAGGTGTCTCAGCGCACCGGTGCTCCGCTTGCCGACTTACTGTCCGAGGCGTCGAGCATGGTGGGGGAGCGCATTGAGCTCAAGCGCCGCCTGGATGTTAAGACGTCGCAGGCTCGCATGTCTGCGCATATGGTCGCGGCGATGCCGGCGGGCATGTGCGCGGTGTTGGCGCTGCTTTCGGCAGATTTTCGTCGCGGTCTTGCGACGCCTGCCGGCGCGGGCGCTGTGGTGCTGGGTCTTGCCCTCAACGCCGTTGCCCTGGTGGTTATCCGGCGCATTATGCGGGTGGAGCTATGAGCGCCCCGGTTGCAGTTGCGGCTTGCCTGTGCGCCCTGAGTGTATTTGTCGCGACGGGTTTGGATCGGGCGGATGCGCGCAAGATCGCAGGGGCCTGCAAGCGAGAGGCGGTGCTGGTCGCCGCCGCGGGTCGCTCGGTGGTCGATGCCCTGACCGCGCGAATGAAGAGCGCGGTTGGAGCGGGCGGCCCGGCGCGAGTGTCGCTCGGCGAAGTGTTCGAGATGATCGATGTTGTGCGCTTGGGCCTTTCGGCCGGCCTTTCGTTTGATGCGGCGCTTGAGATCTTCTGCGCCAACCGCCGGTCAGTGCTGGCTCTTCGCCTTGAGCGGGCCTGCATGGCGTGGCAGGTGGGCGTGGGCACGCGTGAGGACGAGTTGTTGGCCGCCGCGCGCGACCTGGACGTGCGAGCGCTCGAGACCTTTGCCACCACGGTGGGGCAGGCGCTCGCTCTGGGTGCCCCACTTTCCGAGACGCTGGCCGCTCAAAGTCGCGAGATCCGTGCGGCTCATCGCGCCGCGGTCGAGCGCGAGATCGAGCGTGCGCCCGTCAAGCTGCTGATTCCCACCGGCACACTCATCTTGCCGGCGTTGCTTCTGTCCATATTGGGCCCGCTGTTGGGAGCAGGCGGGATGATGTAGGGAGGAATACATGAACACGATGACTGACGTTGCTGGCAAGGTCTGGAGCTGGGCTGTTTGCCAGTCAATTCGCGCTCGCCAGCATGCCGGGGAGCTACTGCAGGAGGAGAGTGCGCAGGGCACCACCGAATACGCCATCTTGGTCGGCGTGCTCGTGGTGATCGCCATCATTGCCATTGTCGCATTTAAGGGCAAGGTCCAAGATCTATGGAACGCTATCAGCGAGGGCATCAACAGCCTGTAGAGGGTAGGCGGCCTGCCGGCGCACTGCTGGTGTTTGCCTGTGTGGTTGTGGCGGTGGCAGTGGCGGTTTGGGGGCTAAACGCCGCGCGGCTGCAGCGTCCTGGGGCCGCCTTCGATTCGGGCTCAGATTCGGCGGTGGCGTCTCAAAAAGATGAGATGCGAGATGCGGACGATTCGGATGTCGCTGTCACGGCGCAAACCTTTCTGCGGATGCTCGACAAGCGGTCTGGCACTGCGACGGATTCGCCTGAGGGCAACGCGATTGCGGTCCGGCTTGCATGGTCCGAAGACCGACCGATGACCGAAGCGGCGGCGGATATGCTGCGTGCCTATCGCGAGGTACCCACGGCGCAACTTGCTCTGAGCGGCTATCTCGACATCAAGGGAAACGTGTGGGGCGCCATCGTGCGCGACGGACGCGGCTGGGTCGATATGGTGACGGTTGCCGCGGATGCTGGCGATGCCTCGTGTCGTTTGCGCGCCGTGCGCCTGGTCCCGCAAACAATAAGCTCAAAGGAGGGATCGTGAAATGCATGGCGTTCTGCGTGAAGAGGCTGCCCAAGCGACTGTGGAATACGCCATCGTCACAGTGGCGCTGTTATCGATCGTGCTGGCGATTGCGGGGCTTTGGCGTGCTGGCACCGATGGGCGCTTGGCGGCGCTGGCTGAGCGGGCGGCATCCCATGGCGTTGCCTCGACGTCGGTTATCGACGCCGCTGCGGGCGCTAAGGACATCGCGTTGTATTGATATCGCGCGCGAGGACCGGGCGCAGTCTACGGTCGAGGCCGCTTTTTTGCTGCCGACGTTTCTGACGCTCATCCTTCTCGCACTGCAACCGGTGTGCCTGCTTTATGCGCGCGCGGTCATGGAGTCTGCCGCCGCCGAGACCGCGCGGCTCATGACCACGACGACGGCGGAGGACGACGATCTTAAGGAGTTCGCCCGCCGCCGGCTTGCCGCAGTGCCCAACGTTTCGATCTTTCATGCCGGCGGGCCGTTGTCGTGGGATATCGAGCTTGGCCGGGCCGGTGCGGGTGGCGTCTCGTCCGTGTCCGTTTCCGGCGAGGTCAAGCCGTTGCCTGTGATCGGTGCGTTTGCGCAGGCTATGGGTACCGCCGAGGGCGGCTACGTTGAGCTCAAGGTCGATGTCTCGTATCAATCGCGTCCCGAATGGCTGGAGGGAGATTATGATTCGTGGATTGCTGCATGGGATTAAGCGTTTCTGGTCTAGACGCGTTTTGACGCGCCGTCCGAGCTGCCATCGCAAGCGAGGCGGCTTTATGGGTCGAGCCGGTATCGACCTGTTTATCGAAGACGGTGCCTACACCACGCTTTCCTCTGCCGTGGTCATCCTAGTGGTGCTCACGTTGCTGTTTTCGTCGACCGCGGCGATATGGAGCATGTCGCGTGCCGGGGATACTCAGGTGGCGGCCGATAGCGGCGCGCTGGCGGGTGCCAACGTAGTGTCGTCCTATCACACGGCTGCCACGGTGGTTGATGCGAGCATCTTGAGTTTGGGCCTGGCGGGGTTTGCCACGATCGGGACGGGCCTGGTCGCCATCCTCATCCCGGGTGCCGAACTAGTTGCCGGCAATATGGTCGACACCGGGATTGAGATCATTAAAACGCGCAACAAGTTTGCCAAAAGCGCATCGGAAGGCTTACAGAAAATCGAGACGGCTCTGCCGTATCTGATCGCCGCGCGTGCCACGCAGGCGGTGTCGGCGCAGGATACCGATAGTGTGACCTATACCGGTACGGCGCTTGCCGTGCCCAGGACATCTGAGTCGGACTTCGCTGCGCTCAAAGGGTCAGAGATTTCGACCGATACCATTAAAGGCACATCAGATGATTTAGAGCGTGCGGCCGAGGAGCTGCGGAAGGCTTCTGAGGACACGGCGAAGGCTAAAGAGCGCGCTTGGCTGGCGGATTGTGGTGGGTCGGACAAGGGCTCGGTCAGCAGCTGTTCTTGCATGTGGGAGCGTGCGAAAAGCCTAGCGGATCTCTCTGGTGCTCAAAATCCACATTACGCTTCGAGCGTTACGTGGGAGCCGCAAGTGGCGCTCGATCGCGCGAAGGCCTACTATCGCCAGCGCCTGGCAAATGAGAAGCCGCTTGGCGAGGGTCCGGAAAAACAGGCAGATTCTGCTGCACGAAAGGTGTTCTTCGCGTATGCGAGCGAAGAAGTCGAGCGGGCATATATAACTGAAAAGGACGGCAAAGTTTCCGCCCGCATCCCTTTCCTTCCGCGAAATCCAGATGAGGCGCGGACGACTGAACTCTATACCGATGCGCGTTGGCCCACGAGTGAAGTAGATAAAGTTACCTATTTGCATTATGGGACTGACTGTCCAAATTACAAAAAAGGAAAGCCGGGTGGGCTGGCATCCGTCGCAGATTTTGACGGTCACGAAACGTGTAGCGAATGCCATTTCGGTGTGTCGTCTTTAGGGTACGTTGCGATTGCAACGACTTCTGTCGAAAGGGGCTTCGAATACCACTTTGACAAGTTCAAAGACGCCCTGGAAGACTACGTTAAATGCCGCAACAAAGAACTCGAACTTGAGCGTCAGACCGAGGATGAGGCCGACCGTGCGGGCAATGCGTTTGACCAGGCCATCAAGGAGCTTTCCGGCGAGCGCCCGCGTATCGCCCCACCTGGCCGCAACGGCGTGGTCGCCTTTGCGGTTTCGGGTGCCATCTCGAGCCCCGATGAGCTCAACTCTTCGTTTAACACGGCAGTCAGGCTTGGCGATCGCGGTGCTATCTCTGCCGCGGTGCTGGCGCCCGATGAGGCGACGGCGCAAAACAACGTGCTTTCGCGATTTTTCTCGACATTGAAGGAACGCTCGGGCGGCGTTGCCGGCGTGCTCGACGGCGTCATGGATGTTTGGGGACGGCTACTCGTGGGATACGGTGATATCCAAGGCTCAGCCGACGAACTTATGGACGAGATGATTAAAGGCCTAGGAGGGGGCAGCGGCGCGTTGGGCTCCATCGCATCGTGGCTCGGCGATACCGTTTCGGCGTCCGTGGCGGCGCTGGGTTTGGAACCGTGCGACTTGCGCCTGCGAAAGCCGGTGCTGACCGATTCCGCCAATATCATTAAGAGTCCGGGGTCTGACATTGCGGGTCTCTCTCAAGCGCAAGACAAACTGCGAAGTATTCCGTTGGGCGTGACCGATCCCAAGGCGCTTTGCGAGGCGTTGGAATATCAAGTCGAACGCACCATTAGCGGTACGGTGTTCACACTTGCGGAGATTCCTCTGCCCGGCGGCGGCTCCATCCCGCTCACCGTCGATGTCGCCACGCTGGTTGGCGCTCTGGGCGGTGGGTCGTAATGAGTATCCGCATGCGTCTGCGCGAGGAGCGCGCCCAAGCGACGGTGGAGATGGCAGTGGTTACGCCCGTTTTGCTGGTGCTGGCGCTCATCGTGTACAACGTTATGATCTTTGCCAGCGCTGTCGCGCGCTTCGACCGCGTGGTGCCCGACATCGTGCTGGCGCACGCTGTGGCGCCGGGCGGGGAGGGTGACGAGAGCTCTGCCGATGCCTCGGCGACGGTTCAGACTCAAATTCTGAATGCCATGGAAGGCTATGACTTGCAGATCGAAGTGTCGAGCGAGCAAGGCGCGGAGGCATCGGATGGTGGCCTGCTCTCCCTATCCGGTACGTTTAGGACCTACACCTGCACCATGCACTATGAGCCGTGGCCGACTTCTCTCAGCATCGCTGGCGTTCCGCTGGGGGCGCCGACAACGTTGTCGCACGAGCGTGCGGTGACGGTCGATCCATGGCGTCCGGGGGTGGTCATGTGACCGCGGTCTCGTCCTACATCGCCTACGCGCGGGCACTCAACAGGCTGGGTTGGACGCCGGCCGAGTTTGCGGTGGCGGAGTCGTTTGTCGTGCGCCTGCGCGGCATGCTGGGACGGCGTCCGGTTGCCGCCAACGGCCTGCCGCTCGTCATGGCGTTTCCACGCTGTTCTTCGGTCCATACGTGTTTTATGGTCTATCCCATCGACATCGCCTTCATCGATCGCGACGGCAATATCCTCGCGCGCTACGAAAACGTTCGTCCTTGGCGCATGTGCTCCTGCCCCGGCGCCTGGGCCGTACTAGAGCGTCCTTCAATCATTGTTTCGACCCCTGCTCTCCAACGCGTACCGGCTTAAGAATTGGCGACAGCGGACTTTCGTCATACGAAATTGGGTAAGATGGAGGAGAAGATGCATGGATGTTGAGATCCATCCGAACGCCAAAAAACACTTGACGGAAAAGCAGGTGCTTGGTGCCTGGTTCGCGGTTACTGAGTGCATTCGCCGCGAGTCGGAGGACGAGCCGCCGAGATGGCTTGCCATTGGATGGCTTCCAGATGGTCGAAGTGTGGAACTTGTTGCGGTCGAACTAATTCGTGGATGGCTCATTATTCATGCCCTGTCTCCGGTTCAGAAGAAATTCTGGCAAGAGATCGAGCGAGCTCGGCAGAGGGATTGATGATGGGCAAGACGTATACGGCCGCTAATGGTCAGGTTGTAACGGATGAAATGATTGACGCGTGGTGCGAGTCGTACGAGCGCGGAGAGTTTCCGGATGGCGAACACACCGTTGGTGGGATCGTGCGTGGACGGCCCCCGCTCTCAGGTGAGGGGACGGCAACGCTGTCGGTCAAGATTCCTCTGGGAATGAAGGAGGCCATTCGTCGACGGGCGGCTGCCGAGGGGATGACGCCAAGTGAGTTTGCCCGTGCGGCTCTGAGTGAAAAACTTCTTGCTGCCGGCTGATGCCTCTGACGTGCCGATTTATAGAACCGAGGCTGTGCTCAAAAACTTTTTTAAAATTCTCGGTTGACCGGAACGCGTCCTTGGTTATACTAATCAAGCCTTGAAACAAGGCACACCTCAAATGGCTGGGTAGCTCAGTTGGTAGAGCAGAGGACTGAAAATCCTCGTGTCAGGGGTTCGATTCCCTTCCCCGCCACCTTGAATTGACTAGGACCTCTGCAAAGGGGTCCTTTTCTTTTATGCAGCCCCCACATGGAATCGAACCCCGTGAGGGCGCGGAGCTGAGTAAACGCGTGAGCGTTTGCCAGCGCAGCTCGCAAGGCGCGAAGCGCCGCAGCGGTCCGCACGCGCGGAGCGCGGGCGCGATTCCCTTCCCCGCCACCTTGAATTGACAAGGACCTCTGCAAAGGGGTCCTTTTCTTTTATCGAGGGCTCTGCGGAAATTGCGTCCCGGAATTTGGCTTCAGAGTGGGATGCGCTTTCCGGCGCTTACTTCCGACGTGCGTGCACATCTCGGGCCCGCCCGCTCAGACATTCCTCCCGCTTTTGCGCCACTTTACAGACCGTTCGGTCGTCTGTCCGCACGCGCGGGTATACTCAAAACGATACTTTTCCTATGCAATACGATGCAGGCTCGGCCTGCACGATCCGAAGGGGGCAGTGATGGAGAGGATACTCGGCGTTAATCTCTCTGGCTGGTTTATTCCCGAGCCTTGGGTGACCCCGTCGCTATACGCGGCGACCGGTGCATCCAATGCGGCCGAGCTGCAGGAGGCCATGGGCACCGCCGCCTATAACGAGCGCATGCGCCGTCATTACGAGACGTTTGTGAGCGAGGATGATTTCCGTCGCATGGCGCAGATCGGCCTCAACGCCGTGCGCCTGCCGGTGCCTTGGTATGCCTTTGGCTCACAGGAGTCCGATGCCTCCTACATCTCGGTTGTCGATTACATCGACCGCGCGATTGAGTGGGCTGCCAAGTACGACATCCGCGTGCTGCTCGATCTGGCGACGGTGCCCGGTGGCCAGGGCGATTCCAACGATTCGCCCGCCACGCCGGAGGCTGTTGCCGAGTGGCATTCGTCCACCAACGGTCGTCATGTCGCACTCGACGTGCTCGAGCGCCTGGCCGATCGCTACGGCGAGGCCGAGAGCCTGATGGGCATTGAGCTGCTGGATACGCCGCAGATGAGTGTCCGCAAGAGCCTCTTCACCATGACGGATGGCATTCCGGCCCACTACCTGCGCAACTTCTATCGCGATGCCTATGAGCTCGTCCGTTCGTATATGCCCGAGGATAAGATCGTCGTCTTTTCGTCTTCGGGGCATCCCAGCGAGTGGAAGCATTTTATGCGCGGCGCCAAGTACAAGAACGTCTACATGGACCTTCACCTGTACCATTACCGCGACGAGTATGCGCTCGATATCACGAGCCCCCGCGGGCTGACGACGGCGATTTCGCGCAACAAGCGCGAGCTCAAAGAAGCGATTTCGACTGGGTTCCCCGTGCTGGTGGGCGAATGGTCGGGCGCGGCGATCTTTGCCAACTCGTCGGTTACGCCCGAGGGCCGCAATGCCTACGAGCGCGTGTTTATCGCCAATCAGCTGGCTTCGTTTGCGCCGGCTGCCGGTTGGTTCTTCCAAACGTGGAAGACCGAGAAGCGCATTGCAGCATGGGACGCCCGCGCGGCGCTCGGTACGCTCGAGCGCGGCATGATTGAATAGGTTGATATGACGCAAAACAGCGCCCATACGGGCAAACTCTATGTGGTCGGCACGCCCATCGGCAACCTGGGCGACCTGTCCCCGCGCGTTGGCGAGGCGTTTGCCGCCGCCGATGCCATCTGCTGCGAAGACACGCGTGTGACGTCAAAGCTGCTGATGCACCTGGGCATTTCCAAGCCGCTTGTCCGTTGCGACGAGAATGTGATCGCCAGCCGCGCCGCCGGCCTAGTCGACCGTCTGCTGGCGGGGGAGACCCTCGCCTTTGCCTCGGACGCCGGCATGCCGAGCGTGTCCGATCCCGGCCAGGCGCTGGTCGAGGCGGCACGTGAGGCCGATGTACCCGTAGAAGTTATTCCCGGGCCCTCTGCTTGCGTCACGGCGCTCGTTTCGTCCGGCATTCCCTGCGAGCATTTTTTCTTCGAGGGCTTTTTGGGCCGAAAGCATGGCGACCGCGTGCGTCGTTTGCAGCGCCTTGCCGTGGTGCCTGGCGCGCTCATCTTCTACGAGTCTCCACATCGCATCGTGGCGACGCTCGAGGCCGTGGCGGAGGTCTTTCCCCAGCGTGAGGTTGCCGTCTGCCGCGAGCTCACCAAGCTGCACGAGGAAGTCTTGCGCGGGCCCGCTGCCCAGCTTGCCGAGGAGCTGCGTGCTCGCGGCGAGGTAAAGGGCGAGATTGCGCTGGTCATCGCGCCGCCGAGCGAGGATGAGGAGGCCGGTGCCGTGCCGGTTGGCGCCGCGGCAGCGGATCCCGACGAGGCCCTGCGCGAGGATATCCGCGCCGCGCTCGAGGAGGGGGAGCCCGCGTCTGCGGTGGCCAAGCGCCTGTCTCAGAAGTATTCGCGCCGCAAGCGCGATGTCTATGCCATGGTGCTCGATATGCAATAGATGGAGGATATCCAGCCCTTGCGCTAGAATCATCCTCTGTATGCAACGTTTTTCTGGAGGACAAACCCCATGGATCAAAGCAAGCCTTCGTTCTTTATCACGACGCCCATCTACTACGTCAACGCCGATCCGCACCTGGGCACGGCTTATTCCACCATCATCGCCGACGTTCAGGCTCGCTATCGCCGCTCCGCCGGCTATAACGTCAAGTTCCTGACCGGCATGGACGAGCACGGCGAGAAGGTCGCCGAGGCCGCAGCCAAGCACAACATGACGCCTCAGGAGTGGACCGACAGCCAGGCTCCGCACTTCAAGGAGCTTTGGAACAAGCTCGAGATCTCCAACGATGACTTCATCCGCACCACCGAGCCGCGCCAGCACCATGCCGTGCAGTACCTGTGGGAGCGCATGAAGGAGTCCGGCTACCTGTATAAGGGCAGCTACGATGGCTGGTACTGTGTGCCCGACGAGACCTACTTCACCGATACGCAGGTCCAGAAGGGCGACGAGGAGTACGGCAGCGTCGGCCAGCACCTGTGCCCCGACTGCCACCGTCCGCTGGAGCGCGTGCAGGAGGAGTCCTACTTCTTTAAGCTTTCTGCCTTCCAGGACAAGCTGCTCAAGCTCTATGACGAGCACCCTGACTTTGTCGAGCCTGCGTTCCGTATGAACGAGGTACGCAGCTTTGTCGAGGGCGGCCTTAACGACCTTTCCGTGAGCCGTACGAGCTTTGACTGGGGCATTCAGGTCCCGTTTGACGAGGGTCATGTGACCTACGTGTGGTTCGATGCGCTGCTCAACTATATGACGGCCGTCGGCTACGGTGTCGACACCGACGAGGCGCGTGCCGAGCTGGCCTATCGCTGGCCCGCGCAGTTCCACATCGTGGGTAAGGACATCATCCGCTTCCACTGCGTCATTTGGCCCGCCATGCTCATGGCCATCGGCGAGGCCCTGCCCGAGCACGTCTTTGCCCACGGCTTCCTGACCGTGCGCAATGCCGAGACCGGCAAGGCCGAGAAGATGTCCAAGAGCCGCGGCAACGCCATCGCTCCGCAGGACGTTATCGACATGTTGGGCGTTGAGGGCTATCGCTACTACTTTATGACCGACGTCGTCCCCGGCACCGACGGTGCCATCAGCTTCGACCGCATGGAGCAGGTCTACAACGCCGACCTGGCCAACAGCTGGGGCAACCTTATCTCGCGTTCGCTCAACATGAGCGGCAAGTACTTTGACGGTTGCGCGCCTGCCAAGCCCGCGTCGTTCGATGCGTTCGACAACCCGCTGGCAAAGATCGCCGATGGCCTGGTCGAGCGCTACATGGCCAAGATGGACGTGCTCGATTACGGTGGAGCCAAGGACGAGGTCATGGAGCTCATCCACGCCGCCAACCACTACATCGAGGACTCCGAGCCTTGGGCACTTGCCAAGGACGAGGCCAAGGCTGACGAGCTGGCATTTGTGATCTACAACCTGCTCGAGGCCATCCGCATTGCCGCTCACCTGCTGATGCCGCTCATGCCTCAGACTTCTGCCGAGGCCCTGCGCCGCCTGTCCTGCGAGGACGAGGCCACGAGCGACGACCTTAAGGGCATTTGCGCTTGGGGCCTGCTTGCTGGTGGTCAGCCCGTTGAGAAGGGTGAGCCGCTGTTCCCGCGTCTGGGCTAAGACGCCGCGCGCCATATCGGCAATTTGCTGTTTAGATGTAAGGGCATGGCCGCAACGGTCCATGCCCTTTTGTTTCAAGACGCCGCCACCATGCTAAGGAGGCAACTATGACAACTTCGCCTTTGGCAAACCCCACGGCAACAAGGGAGCTGCTGGAGGAGTTTGGCCTTGCGACCAAGCATCGCCTGGGCCAGAACTTCCTGATCGACAACCATGTGATTGAGCGCATCTGCGAGCTTGTCGAGCTCACGGGCGATGAGCGCGTGCTCGAGGTTGGCCCGGGCGTTGGTACGCTCACGCTTGCGCTGCTGCAGGAGGCGGCGTGCGTCACGTCGATCGAGGCCGACCCCGAGCTCGAGCCGGTGCTCGACGCCCATGCCGCCGACTATGCCAACTTCCGCTTTATCATGGGCGACGCGCTCAAGGTGGGTCCGGAGCAGATTGAGCAGGCTGCGGGCGGTGAGCCGACGGTGTTTGTCGCGAACCTGCCCTATAACGTGGCGGCGACGATCATCCTGCAGTTCTTCCAGACGATGCCGGCGCTCAAGCGCGCCGTCGTCATGGTTCAAAAGGAGGTTGCCGATCGCATTGCCGCAGTGCCGGGCAACAAGACCTATGGCGGCTATACGGCAAAGCTCGGCCTGTATGCGCAGGTGACGGGTCGTTTTGAGGTGCCGCCGCGCTGCTTTATGCCGGCGCCGCATGTGGACTCGGCCGTCGTGCGTATCGACCGCGTTGGCGGCGTGGTGCCCGAGGGACTCGATCGCGAGTTTGTGGCTCGCGTGATTGATGCTGCATTTGCCCAGCGTCGCAAGACCATCCGAAATACCATGAGCGCCAACGGCTTTGCCAAGGACGCGCTCGATGTCGCCTTTGAGGCTTGCGGTATCGCACCCACCACGCGCGCCGAGACGCTTGATGTTGCCGACTTTGTCCGTCTGGCCCAGGAGCTAATCCATGATGCCTAATGCCGCACGCGTGACGTTTACCAAGAAAAAGAAGACGGTCGCCTGCCCCGTGCCCTTGGCACCGCTTGCCGACACGCATGCGCATCTGCTTTCGTTTTGGGGCAAAGAAGTGCCCGAGACGCTCGTGCGCGCCAAAGCCGCGGGTGTCGACCTGTTGGTGACGATGTTCGACCCCATCGCTGACAAACGCAGCGTGACGGACTATAGCGACTGGCTCGTGCGCGAAATTCTGCCGATGCAGGATATCCCGCAGATCAAGTATCTTGCCGGCGTGCATCCGTATGGCGCGCCGGACTATACCGACGACGTTCACACACAGGTCGTTGCCGCACTCGATGACCCCTTATGCGCCGGTATTGGCGAAATCGGCCTGGACTACCACATGGATTACGACGACGACATCGCGCCGGCGCCCCATAGCGTGCAGATTGACTGCATGGCGCGCCAGCTCGAGCTTGCCGTGTGCCGTAACGTGCCGGTGGAGCTACATCTGCGCCACGAGGACACGGACCAGGAGCGCACCTCGCACGTGGACGCCTACAACGCGCTTCGTGAGGTGGGCGTGCCCCAGGCCGGTTGTGTACTGCACTGCTTTGGCGAGGACCGCGCCACGATGGAGCGCTTTGTGGAGCTGGGCTGCTATATCGCCTATGGTGGTGCGGCCACCTTTAAGCGCAACGATGACGTGCGCGAGGCATTTGCGGCAACCCCACTCGATCGAATTTTGTTCGAGACGGATTGCCCGTATATGGCTCCGGAGCCCATCCGCGGTCTTGAATGCGAGCCCGCAATGATCTCCATTACGGCAAACGCGCTGGTTAACGACCGTGTCGATCGCACAGGTGAGGACGCCGAAACAATCGCGCAGGCCGCCTGGGAAAATGCCTGCAAACTTTTTCAAAAATAGTTCTTGCGTTCGCGGTGGCGCTCCGTTATTCTAATTCCTGCACGCGGGCGTGGCGGAATTGGCAGACGCGTACGGTTCAGGTCCGTATGGGGGCAACCCCATGAAGGTTCAAGTCCTTTCGCCCGCACCATTAAATGAAAGAGCTCCCAGCAATGGGAGCTTTTTTTGTTACGGGCCCATCACAGGGACTTGAACCTGCGAAGGAGCGAGCGTAAAGAAAACGCGGAGCGTTTTTAGCGAGCTGGCGAGGACGCCGGCAGGCGGCCGAAGCCGGTGCGGATCCGCGAAGCGGATACGCGGACGTCCTTTCGCCCGCACCATTACATGAAAGAGCTCCCAGCAATGGGGGCTTTTTTGATATGCACGATCTCCTTGGACGGGTATCCTAATGCCAACGTGTGCCTATCAGAGGAGAGACCATGCTGTTTTCCGGTATCATTGCCGCCCTTACCAGCCTTTTGATTCCCATCATCATCCTGTTGCTGCTGCTTCCCAGCGCCTGCTATGTCGTTGAACAGCAGCATGCCGTGATCATCGAGCGTCTGGGCAAGTTCAACCGCATCGTCAACGCGGGCTTCCACATGAAAGTGCCCGTGATCGACCGCAAGGCTGCCACGGTGAGTCTGCGCACCATGAAAAACGGTTTTGGTATCGACGTTAAGACTCAGGACAACGTGACCATCGGCCTCGAGGTCTCGGCTCAATATCACGTGAGCTATGACATGGGTGCTGGCCCGGCGGATTCGGGCATCTACAAGAGCTACTATATGCTGCAGGAGCCCGTCGACCAGATGCGTGACTTCATCACCGACGCCCTGCGCTCTTCGATTCCCGTCTACACACTCGATGAGGTCTTTGCCAAGAAGGATGACATCGCCAAGGATGTCAACGCTACCGTTTCCGAGCAGATGGCCGCCTACGGCTTCACCCTCGTGTCGACGCTCATCACCAAAATCGCACTGCCGACCGAGGTCGAGAACTCCATGAACGACATCAACGCCGCCCAGCGCAAGCGCGCTGCGGCACAGGAGCTCGCCGAGGCCGACCGCATCAAGCGCGTCACCGAGGCGACCGCCGAGGCTGAGGCAATGGAAAAGGCGGGCGAGGGCATCGCTAACCAGCGCAAGGCCATCGCGCTGGGTATCAAAGATTCGCTCGAGATCATCCAGGAGACGGGTGTCGGCAATGACGAGGCCAACCAACTGTTCATGTTTACGCAGTGGTCCGAGATGATGACGGAGTTCGCTCGCACGGGTAAAACCTCGACGGTCGTGCTGCCGAGCGACTTCTCGCAGTCGGCCTCTATGTTCGAGCAGATGCTGACCGCCGGAAAAGTTCAAAACGATTCGAAGGAGTAGACGCGCGTGAAATACACCGTCGTTTGCGTCGGTAAGCTTAAGGAGCGCTTTTGGAAGGACGCGTGCGCTGAGTACACCAAGCGCCTGGGTGCCTATGCCAAGGTCGATATCCGCGAGGTGGCCGATATCGACCCGGCCAAGGCGGGCGGTGTGGATACCGCACGTGACAAGGAGGGGGCGGCGATTCTTGCTGCCCTGCCGTCTCGAGCGCATGTGATCCTGCTGGCTATCGAGGGCAAGGAGCGTTCGAGTGAGGAGCTCTCGGCGCGGCTCGACGATCTTATGCTGCGAGGCAACAGCGACATCGCCTTTGTAATCGGCGGATCGGACGGCGTGAGTGATGAGGTGCGCGCCCGCGCCGACGAGATGCTCAGCTTTGGACGCATTACCTTGCCGCATAACCTGGCACGCGTGGTGCTGCTAGAGCAGATCTACCGTGCCTGCAAGATCAGTCGTGGCGAGCCGTATCACAAATAGGTCGGCAATACGAAACAATGGCGTGGGACAATAGCTTTCGTTTTGAAGAGCGTGTCTGAGAGGACTATGAGATATGAAGATTGGGTTTGTCGGTTTTGGCAATATGGCGAGCGCCATGGCCGATGGCTGGATCGCTGCCGGTGTAGCCGCGAGCGACATGTGCGCCTGCGCGGGTCGCTACGACGCACTGGTTGAGCGCTGCGAGGCGCGCGGCATGGTCGCCTGCCACGATGCCGCCGAGGTTGTCGCCGCATCCGATATCGTGGTCGCTGCGGTCAAACCGTACATGATCGAGAAGGTATTCGCCCCGCTCAAGGATGCTCTTGCCAAAAAGGTCGTTCTGTCGGTTGCCTGGACCTGGGACAGTGCCAAGTGGGAGCAGGTCCTGCCGGGCGTCGCGCATATCTCGACGGTGCCCAACACACCGGTTTCGGTGGGCGAGGGCGTCATCGCTTGCGAGAAGGCTTCCACGCTTAGTGATGAGCAGAGCGCCGTGGTGCTTGATCTGCTTGGCAAGCTCGGTGCGGTGGTCGAGCTTGATACGAGCCTGCTGTTCGTGGGCGGCACGGTGGGTGGTTGCGCTCCGGCATTTGTCGCTATGGCAATCGAGGCCCTGGGCGATGCGGCGGTCAAGCACGGTATCCCGCGTGCCGATGCCTATCGCATTGTGAGCCAGATGGTGCTAGGTACGGCAAAGTTGCAGCTTTCAACTGGTCAGCATCCTGCGGCGATGAAGGATGCCGTATGCTCGCCCGGTGGCGCCACCATCAAGGGCGTCGTTGCGCTCGAGGATGCCGGCATGCGCAGTGCCCTGGTCAAGGCAATCGACGCAACTCTCCAGTAAAACCTGCCATTTAGGGACAGGTTTATTTTGGCAGGTTTTTCCTGCGGTTTTGTCACATGTACGAAAAGCGCCCCGCAACTGGCTCAATTCCAGTTGCGAGGCGCTTGCATTTGCCCAGATAAAACCGACCAAAATAAACCTGCCCCTTTTTGGCGGGTTAGTCCCAGAAGCTGTCTTCCTCATCCTCGGACTTGGGCCCGCGGTCGACGTACATCTTATGGGTGCGCTTCTCCATTACAAAGGCAAGAATCGCAAATAACAGGATGCCGCCGGCGAAAAGGATGGCAAAACCGGTGCGGGTGCCAAACAAAAAGGAAAAAACTGCGTCCATTGGGTGCCTTCTTGCGTAGTTGAGTTGGGTCGTAAACGCTCATAAGTATATACTTGCCCATACATGTACAAGGTTGCAACCTAAGTGGAATGTATATCGCCGGAGGATCTAATGCTTGATATCAAGTTTGTTCGCGAGAACCCCGATGCCATCGATGTCGCCATGGCTAACCGCCAGACGTCTTGGGATCGCGAGAAGTTCTTTGAGCTCGACGACGAGCGCCGTGCCGTCATCACCGAGGTCGAGGAGCTCCAGGCTACGCGCAATGCCGAGTCCAAGAAGATCGGCGCCCTGATGAAGGAGGGCAAGAAGGACGAGGCCGAGGCCGCCAAGGAGGCCGTGCGCGCCGTCAACGAGAAGATTGACGGTCTGGCCGAGCGCCGCACCGCTCTCGAGCAGGAGCAGTACGACTTCATGGCTCACCTGCCCAACATTCCGTGCGATGCCACCCCGTACGGTAAGGACGAGGACGAGAACATCGAGCGTCGCCGCTGGGGCACCCCGCGCGAGTTCGACTTCGACTTTAAGCCGCACTGGGATCTGGGCACCGATCTGGACATCCTCGACTTCGAGCGCGGCAACAAGCTCTCCGGCAGCCGTTTTACCGTTCTCGGTGGCGCCGGCGCCCGCCTGGAGCGCGCCCTCATCAACTTCTTCCTCGATACGCACACCAGCCGTGGCTTTAAGGAGTGGTGGCCGCCTATCGTCGTCAAGCGTCAGACCATGTTTGGCACGGGTCAGCTGCCCAAGTTCGAGGATGACGCCTATCACGTCTCGGGCGACAACTTCCTGATCCCTACCGCCGAGGTCGTGCTCACCAACCTGCACGCTGGCGAGGTCCTCGACGCCGATACCCTGCCGCGCCGCTACACCGCCTTTACCCCCTGCTTCCGCGAGGAGGCCGGTTCCGCCGGTCGCGACACCCGCGGCATCATCCGTCAGCACGAGTTCGACAAGGTCGAGATGGTCAAGTTCGCTAAGCCGGAGGAGTCCGACGAGGAGCTCGAGAGCATGACCGCCGAGGCCGAGTACCTGCTGCAGCAGCTGGGCCTTCCGTATCGCGTGATTAGCCTGTGCACCGGCGACTTGGGCTTCTCTGCCCGTCAGACCTACGACGTCGAGGTCTGGCTGCCGAGCTACAACGCCTACAAGGAGATCAGCTCCTGCTCCAACTGCGGTGACTTCCAGGCTCGCCGCGCCAACATCAAGTATCGCGACCCCGAGAACTTCAAGGGCTCGCGCTACCTGCACACCCTCAATGGTTCCGGCCTGCCGGCCGGCCGCACCATGGCCGCCATTCTGGAGAACTACCAGAACGCCGACGGCACCATCACGATCCCCGAGGTTCTGCGTCCTTACATGGGTGGTCTCGAGAAGATCGAGCCGGTCGCGTAAGTTGGCTGCATAGGGGATATGCAAGGGCGCTCCTTCGGGGGCGCCCTATTTCGTGCGCAGGTCCATACCATGCCGTGCGGACAGCTCAATAGAAAACACACGAACAACTGTTCTGTATACAGCCATCTACCTGCTATGCTTTTGCTAAATAAGAGCGAGAGAAAGGGGACGCGATGGAGCTGTTTGATGATCGGGTGGTTTTGTTTGAGAGCGACGAGGGCGGGGAGTACCTGCTTGTAACGTGTGAGCCGTCTGGCATGGGCGGCCTGGTGGTTCGGCAGACGAGTGAGGGTCCGTTGACACAATGGTGCTTTGAGGAGTCGCCGCATGTGGTCGAGACCTTTGTGACGCACGAGGGGCTTGTGGCGCTGGAGCACTTCTATGGAGTTGGGACTTCCAACCAGGTCGCGCGCATGCTGAGCATCTCGTTTGCCGATTATGACTGTGCCCAGCGGGTGAGATCGCTCCTGAGGGAACTTGATGCTAAGTTTGACGTGATCGAAAAGCCAATCGATCGTACGGGGAACGGCGGTATATGCGGAGCAGCATGACAAAACTGCGTTCCACAAAAAAGTTTGAGATTGTGCTTGACTCCAATAAGCTAAAGTGGTTTTATATGTCTTGCGCTGCGGCGTTACCTCAGCTGGATAGAGGGTCTGACTACGAATCAGAACGTCATAGGTTCGAATCCTATACGCCGCACCAATTGAAATCGAAAGCCTCCGGCAACGGGGGCTTTTCTTTTACGTCGGCACTGCATGGATTCGAACCTCGGTCGAGGCGCGGGCGTAAAGAAAACGCGGAGCGTTTTAGCCCGCGGGCGAGCACGCCGGCAGGCGGGCGAAGCCGGTGCGGATCCGCGCAGCGGATGCGCGGAATCCTATACGCCGCACCAATTGAAATCGAAAGCCTCCGGCAACGGGGGCTTTTCTTTTACGTCGGCACTGCATGGATTCGAACCTCGGTCGAGGCGCGGGCGTAAAGAAAACGCGGAGCGTTTTA